>JAGOVC010000054.1 GCA_018060955.1 Candidatus Woesebacteria bacterium
GTTGTAGTGTATGTTTAGGCCCTATGACAAACTGCTGGTTTTCTTTCATGTGACCGACGACGAGACCATGACTTTCCTCAGGAGCAGGTTGATAGACATACCGATACATTTGGTCGATTGATTGTTGAGCCATATAACGACGGGGAACTTAAACTGTTAGGTTCTTATTCGGGATATTATACCCCATGAATACAGCTATAGGTCTTCATGAACGCAGGCTATATCAAGTAGCGAACCAACCGACTGGTATAATTACCCCATGCTCGTGCTCTCTACCCAGTCATGTTCAACTCAGGAAATAATTACCAAAACGCTTGAGGTGCTTTCAAATGGTGGTTTAGTCATCTATCCTACCGAAACCACATACGGCGTTGGTGTGGATATTGAGAATTCGGAAGCGGTAGAAAAGCTTTTTCGTTATAAAGGTCAACGTAATCAAAAACCCATCTCGGTTGCAGTGTCGTCCAAGGAAATGGCTACTCGCTATGTCTCCTTAAATGCGGAAGCCAATCGCGTCTATGACACCTTTCTTCCCGGGCCTGTCACGGTTGTCTCCACAGGAATCAAAGACCTACCAGATGGAGTTGCCTCTACCGAAGGCAAAGTGGGAATTCGTATCCCCAACTACGAACTCATGTTGTCCCTGATTTCCCAATTCGGTCGTGGGATTAGCGCGACAGGTGCGAACGCATCCAATCAAAAACGACCGTATACGATTCAAGATGTGCTTGATCATACATCAAAGGAGCAGCAATCCTTGATTGATCTGATTATCGATGCCGGAACTCTACCTTTGAATGAACCTTCAACTGTTATTGATACCACACTGGATGACATCGTCATTTTACGTGCAGGTTCCACAGCCTTTAAAAAGTCCGAAACCATTGTGACAACCTCACCAGAAGAAACAATGGAAGTGTTTTCGCAGGTAGCCAAACGGTACCGATCGTACTACGGGTACACTCCGGTGTTATTTGCCTTCCAAGGAGTAATGGGTGCAGGCAAAACCCATGCGATTAAGGGATTGGCAAAAGGATTGGGCATCGACGAAATGATTACCTCACCAACCTACACGTTTGCGCATGAATTTTCATTCATCAATGAAGGAAAAACGGTACAGTTTGCCCACATCGACGCATGGAGAGTTCAATCCTTTCCAGAGCTAATGGCGATCGGATTTGAGCAATATCTTCAACAAAATGGAGTGATTGCGTTGGAGTGGTCTGAGCGTTTTTACGAAGAGCTCGTAAAAATTCAACCCCTGCAGCTCATTTCTGTTCAGATAGAATCAACTCTCAATGAGAACGAGCGACGTATTACCATTTCCTCACTATGACAATCCTCGCTATTGATACCAGCTTTGATGATACGGCGGTAGCGATTACCCGTAAAAGAGTCGTTCTTTCTAATGTGCTATCTACCGATCAATCCCTCCATGCACAGTGGGGTGGTGTGGTTCCAAATCTTGCAAGACTACATCACCAAGAAAACATTGATACCGTGATTGCCGCAGCTTTGAAACGAGCCAACTGTACCTGGGATTCCATCGACGCCATCGCGGTCACGCGCGGACCAGGACTTGCTGTGGCGTTAGAAGTGGGAATTGCCAAAGCGCGGGAGCTCGCACTATCTCATGGAAAGAAGTTATTGGAGGTCAATCACATGGAAGGCCACCTCCTTTCTTGGGCTGCGTTGTCTCCCAAAACCGCACTATCAACAAAAACTAAGGAGTTGGAGAATCTATTTCCAGCACTTGGCATCCTGATATCCGGTGGTCACACCCAGTTTGTCTATACCACTGGTATCGGACACTATGAAGTGGTGGGTCAAACACAAGATGATGCAATTGGAGAGTGCTTTGACAAGGTGGGACGGATGCTACTGTTAGGTTATCCAGCTGGGAAAATGGTCGAGTGGATTGCAAAAAAGGGAAGTCCTGGGAAATTCGTTTTTCCTGTTCCCATGCGTCAAGTGAAGAGTGCCGATACGAGTTATTCGGGCTTAAAAACGGCGGCAATGCGAATGATTGAACCACTCAAAGAGGCCAATCTATTATCACAACAAACGATTGCAGATATTGCCTACGCCTTTCAGTATGCAGCAGTAAAACATTTGACTGAGAAATTACAGTTTGCGCTAACAAAATATCCCGTCAAGTCTTTACTAATTGGAGGAGGAGTGGCGGCGAATTTGTATCTGCGAGAAGAACTTCGGAACGTGGCTTCCCAACATAAGCTACAGATTAAATTCCCTCGATCACGAAAACTCTGCACAGATAATGCAGCCATGATTGGAATTGTAGCGTACCTGCATCCCTGTGAAGTAGCGACTGCTGAAAATCTCGATCGCCTTCCAAACTGGAAACTAGATCAATAAATTACTTACGTGCATAGGTTGGAGTAGGAATATTTTCTAGATCCAACATGCGTCCTGTCATCTTCTCAATGATTAGCTCCGTCCACATTTTTGAGGGTCGGGTGTTTAACAACGCCATTAATGCCGGATCATCAAGGACGGCAATTGCGGAATCCAATTGTTCAATAGACGCACGTTTTTGTCTCCCTTCTTTCGTACCTCCGTGCATAAATAGCACGACTATGGAACGTTGAAGTTCTTCCAGTTCGTCAGCAAAGAGTTTGTCTCCAAAGATCGCATTAATTTTAGCTGTAAGTTCTGGCACTAAATTAAAACGCTCATTCGTTTGCTCCAGGAGCGCTTCTTTAACTAAAGTAGCGACTGAGCGTAGTTGTTCACGTGTTGCCATAAATAAATAATGCGCTCGAACGAGCGCTACCCTATAGTAACTAATATACAATTATATCTCTAGAGTATTTATGAGAGTGTGACCTATATCACATCAGTGTTGATAGAAGTTTCTCAACCTCCATTGCAGAATTCATTTGAAAAAGCTTTGCACGAACTTCAGACGCATTGGGAAAGGATTTCACATACCATCCTAAGTGCTTCCGCATGTTTAAGAACAGATAGGGATCTTGTGAAAATACAGTGGAATTCAGTTTTTCAAAGAACTTGGCGTGCTCAATGGCCACCTTGAAACGTTCCTGTGTGGTTGGCTCACTGTATGTTCCGGTTGCTACATAGTCTTTGTACTGCGCAAAAATCCATGGATTTCCCATAGCAGCTCGTGCAATCCATGCGCCATCAACCCCATACTCGGATATATGACTGACAATTGATTTTGGACTATCAAGATCACCGTTTCCAAACAAGAGAGTGTCCGTTTGATGGGCAAGCTGAGCTCCTTTGGCAATCTCTTCCCAATTTGCAGCTCCACCATACTGCTGTTCTAATGTTCTTCCATGCAGGGTAATGAGAGCGGGTTGGGCTTCCAACAGATGAGACACCCATTCCGTCGTTACCGGTTTTTCATATCCAATCCGCGTTTTGACGGAGACCGGCTTAATTGATCGTTCCCAGTTTCTTGTAGGATCTTCATCCTGATGATGTTGGATGCGCTGCGTTAGGGTTTCCACAAACTCCGGGGGGAGTCCAAGTGCCGTAAGTTCGATGCCATTTGTGTAATCTTCTACTCCTTTTTTTACAGCCTTAATAATGTCCTTTGCCAATGAAGGGTTGTTGATTAATGTCGCTCCACCACCTTTTTTTGCGATGGAGTCTGCGGGGCAGCCCATGTTGATATCGATTCCATCAAATCCTAAGAAACAACAGATCACAGCGCAGGTATAGAATTTCTCAGGTAACACCCCAAAGATCTGTGCAATGATGGGGCGTTGCTCTGACGTGTAATACAAGTCGCGTAGTAATCGCTTTACTCCGTGCACTACACCATCGGCACTCGTAAATTCGGTGACCAGAAAATCAGGTTTGCCATAGAGAGCTGTGATGTGGCGCATTGCAGCATCACTGACACCATCTATAGCTGAGAGACCGACAACTGGCTTTGGAAGTGAGGACCATGAAAACATCTCTGTATTATACCGGTTGCTTTATGATAACGGATGTTTAGTTAGGGAAAGAGTTGTGTTCGTGCCAGTTTTATATCCGCCTCAATCGTTTCGGCTGTCTGAGTTTCCATGAAAGATCGACGCTGATGGAAGCTATGTAAAAAGAGGTCATACAACTGTTTTGAGATTCGAGGATGATGCTTGTAGAACGACTCACACAAGGAAAGTAAGGTCGATAAGTCCTGGCCTTGATATCCATGGCGATACTTCTTATGCGTTTTTAACAGGTGGAGGTAGCGCTTTAGATCGGCAAATGTAAGTTGGCGATGGATCTTGGATCGGGTGATATCTCCATTTGAGAAGGTGATATCAATCGTAACAGGAGTCGTACCAAAGAATAGCTGTTCTTTCAGGAATTTCTCGGCAGCATTCTTGTCATACAAGAGGAGCGTATAGGCACTGATTCCAGGGTCATTGCGTTGTAACGATAAGCGATAGTTTCCATCTCCCGGTTTGGCATATTCTAGGCTAGAGGTATTACCAACACCGGAAGGAGTCCCATCTTCTGGGTCAATTAGTTGATCTTCAATAAACACGGAGGCATTCGTGACAGGCTGATAGGTTTTCCCATCTTTCTTGAAAAGTGTAGGGGTAACATTCTCATCTCCGTAGTACATAATGTAACTTAGGTCTGTAAAGGAAGGAGTAAATTTTCGAAGAGAAAGAAACTTTCCTGCATAATCCGAGAGCTTGGTTTTTGAAGTATAGTAAGGGTCAGCAATCTCAATGTTATCTGCATCATTAAAGGTATGTGCGACGATAAAATGTCCAGGTTCCTTGAGAATTGTTGGCTTTCCTGTGGTTAGCTGTCCAGCTAGCTCATCCATGTCGGTGGTATCAGCGCGTTTGTATTCTAATTTTGGCCACAAAGGATGCGTAATATGCATCAAGCGCGACGCTTCAGCAATTTTTTCCCAGTTTAAATTCCCCCCATTTATAAATCCTGCTTTCTGAGTAACTAACCAGTCATGCAGACTTCCAGGCGTTGTTCCTTGCCCGTTGGGTAATTGAGAGATTCCATGATGTCGAAGGATCATTGCTGCACTTGTCACCGCGCATCCCCAATCTTCAAACAAATACTTCCCATTGGATGCCCAACTTTTTGCACTATCAAAAGGTTTTTTTCCCCAAGCTGGATCTTTCTGAGAGAAGTACAGGAATGGTGTAGTTGTTGGAACCGGTGTGGGTGAAGGAGTAGGAACAACAGTGGGATCTGGCGTTGGTGTGACTACCGGAGTTGGTGTCGAGACTGGAGTGGGATCTGGTGTCGAAGTAGGGAGAGCTGTCGGTTCTGGAGTAGGTTCTACTGTCGGAGTTGGATCAATTGATGTCACTACTATGTTGTCAAAATAGACCTCTGTAGCTCCACCTAAACCTGTTCCTACTTTTAATCCAATTTTTCCGTTTCTATAAGGGTTATCTAAATCACTAAGACTAACTATTTGAGTGTTATCAACAAATACATTAATTGAAGTCTCTTTGTAATCAATTTTAATATGAGACAGCACATTGTATGGAAGGTTATAGCTTACGTTAGAAGAATGTGTCGGTTGAGTGCGATCTAGGTAGAGATTATTAGGTACAAAATGAATTTCATAAAAATTGCTGATGGATGCAAATTGTAGCGTAAAGTTAACATCAGACCCGCTAATTGGTAAGACATCAAACTCAACAGAAAATTTGTCAGTAGTTTGTTGAAGAAAACTATCTGATGGAATAATTTCCGTCACTTCGAAATTATTTTGAACTTTTGCTCCTGCCATCCCATTCTTAATGACCCATTTAGATCCGTCATCTCTAGTGGGAATCCATTTATTCAAATCACTGGTAAAATCATCCTGGAAGATTATTGACGATGCGGATATGTCTTTTAAACTGATTACAAAGAAGCCTAATATGAAGAGTAGTGTTAAACTGCATCTAAATATTTTCATTGCATTCACAATAGATTCAAGGTTCTTACAATGTCAATAAGCAAAAACAATTCCAATGGCTTTTTCTCTTTAGAAAACAGCAGGCAGCTACTTGCTATGCAGATGAATGATATAGAACTTGAGAAGACTTATAGAAGTAAATTCTCACTTAGCAACGATAATACTGGAGAGTTTTGGGATGGAAAGTTTTTTTCAACACATGAGCAAACGCTAAGTAATCCAATGGAACGAGATAGGAATACTACAGCATGTGCATGGTTTTCACATATTGTTTCAAATGGATTTAAGTCGCTTAATATAGGGTGTGGAGACGGAAACTTTGAAGAATTAATTTCTAATATTCCAACGGCATTTGAGCATACAGGGGCTGATATTGCGACAAAAACAATAAGAAGACTCAAGTCTAAGTTCAAAAGGTTCAAATTTATATCATTTAATGTAATCGATGATGAATTTAAGAAGAAATATGATGTGATTTCTCTCTTTGAAGTTCTAGAGCACATTCAAACTATTCATACTTTAAAGGTCTTACGTAAGATAAATAAAGCATTGGAAAATGGAGGAATATTTTTACTTTCAGTCCCAATGAACGAAGGGCTTGATGTCAATTATCCTTATAATCCAAATGAGCATCAGAGAATGTATACTCCTGATTTGATACTTTCGGAGCTAAGAATTGCCGGCTTTGAAGTGATTCGGTTTAAGACTTTTTTTGCATTTAGTAACTATTACCGACTTAAAACTTTTATAGCAAACAATTTACTAGTTACCAAATGGAAGCCGAATAACATCCTTGTTTTGTGTAAAAAACCCTAGATATGCGTATTGTCATGCTATCGAGACTATATTGGCCGCACATAGGTGG
>JAGOVC010000055.1 GCA_018060955.1 Candidatus Woesebacteria bacterium
AGAGAAAATCCATCACCATGGAAAGGTCTATTCTTCCAGTGAGGTGGCAACAAATGTCACGGGAAGTGTAGTTTCGGTACAACCATACCTAGACTATATTGATCAAAAATTTAAGTTGCTAGAGACTCTGTAACGATCCACGTTACAAGCAGATTAACGGATGATTATTATCGTCGCGTTACAGTGCAAACAGAATGAAAAGTGCAAAAGCAAAACGGTAGAGTACAAATGGCAAGAATCCTACGCGTCGAACACTTTTTCGCAAAAATGAAATGCTGACGATGGCACAGCCAAAAGCCACAATGGATGCAAGAGCAGTTAGCTCCAATAGTCCTGGTTCAAGAGCGGTACCCCTCAACGAAATCATCTCATACAGACCCGCCAAGAGTAGGGCGGGAATACTAAGGAGGAACGAGTACTCCAGAGCTTGCGATAGATTCATTCCTTGCACCATCCCTCCCGCTGCTGTAATTCCTGATCGTGAAGTACCTGGGAGCAGAGCGATACTTTGAAACAGACCCATGATAAATAAGCGTTGATGGCCAACTAGCACTTCCTTCTTCCCTGCCATGCGCTGCGCAATCAAGAGAAACACTCCTACCACTACGGACATGAATGCAATCAAAAGGAAATTTGAATGGAAGGAAGCTATCGTATCTTTGAGCAAAAAACCAACTACGACGATGGGAACAGACCCAACGGCTAGTTTGACTAGCATCGTATCTTTGATCTTTTGTGGTTGAGAAGTAGTCTGCAGAAATTCAAGAATGATCGTTTTTAGCACCGAATATTCTGAAACAATTAACCCTGCAATTGCTCCGAGCTGAACAACGACAGTAAAAAATTCTGATGGATCTGAAATTCCAAGTAAGCGTTGTGCTACAAGCAGATGTGCTGTACTTGAGACGGGAAGAAACTCCGTAATTCCTTCAATAAATCCCAACAGAATTGCCTGCAGTAATGTCATAGAGTGTCATTGTACCTGATACGACAGCGGATATGGAAGATCACCCAAGCCAATCGAAGAGATGAAAAAGATATTGTTCGCAATCAGAAATTAATTGTTCGCTTGGAGTAAGCCTCGGTAGGTATCGTACGCCACTGTCGGATTCCCATTTTTGTCTAAGAACGAGAACGGAGCAAATGTTCCTGGTGCTCCTTGCAAGAGAAATGGGGTGACCGCCACGATGCGTTCATCTTTTTGCCAAATTTGTTCGTATGCTTGTTTAAAATACGCTCGAAAACGTGTGTTTGTTAATGCCTGCTGATTCCAACCAGTCTCTGTAATGTAGACTGGAAATTCTTTTTGCGTGTAGTTTTTTATAAACACTAATTCATGTTCATACCCACGTAGGCTCATTTTGTCGGTTCGATTAGGACTGCTTGCGAATGCCGGGTTTGGATAGGAATGAGAATTCCAACCGTCAAATTTTTCAAGTAATGTGGGTTCGTGAGTCAACGCTTCCTGCCAGTAGGCAAACGCTTCTTTCGTACCTCTATTCCCATCGGCAGCAAGATCCATTGCAGCTGGCAGTACAGTATAGGTTTTTGATTCTGTTTTAAACCAATCTGCGGTAAACGCACTGATGCTCGCAAAGGAGGTTGGATCAATGGAGCCTCCCCATTCTTTGGCATGATTAGGTTCATTAAATGCAATGATTGTTAATTCGGGACGATGCCATTCCAGTGCCGTTAAAAATCGGGCCATGGCAATAATATTGGCACGAGTTGGTACAGTCCAGTTTCCATTTTCAAATCGGGTGGTCAAGCGAACAATCGGGCGAATTTTTAAACGGTGACACTCTGCAAAAAAGGTAATCCATTCCTCTTTTTTGTCTAAATCAGCCAAGGTGAATGGGACGGTAACAAACTTGTCTTTGTCATCGCCATTTTCAAGCAGTGCATCTGCTTTTCCAAGCTCTGCAGGGTTTAGGATATGGATCCCTAAAATCTCTCCACGGGCTTGCACAGGCGTCACGAACACACTACCCATCATCATGATGAATACACTCGAGAAGAGTAGAAGAGATAGGAGTCGTTTCATCCTACCTTCTATTTTACCCTACATACGCAACAAAATGGGTAATAATCGCTGGATTCAGTGAGCACGGGCTACCTTTCCTCCCGTGTTCTTCGTGCGCCATTTTAGGCTAATCCAAGCAACGTGCGAACTTCTAGTGTGGTCGCTTCTGCAATCGCACGAGCTTTCGCATTACCCTCGGAAATAACGGAGTCTACATAACTAGGATCATTCTGGAGAGTTAGTCGACGCTCCTGAAATGGAGCAAGCTGCGCAAAGATTGCTTGGGCAATGGTGTCTTTGAGCTCAACAAATTTTAACGTACCTCCCTGATATGCCTGTTCGAAGTATTCTGTCTTTTCAGGAATGAGTAAGGTAAGAAAGGTAAACAGCGCCTGTAACCCTGCCGATTTTTCTCCCCCTGCCTGTGTTGCTGTGGGAACTGAGCGAATCTTTTTAACAATCGTATCGAGATCATCGGTTAAGTTAATGTAACTTCCTTCAACCGATTTACTCATCTTCCCTTCGCCTGTCAGTGACGGAATGTATTCTCCCGCTGTTTTAAAGCTTTTCGGTTCTGGAAACGATGTGCCGTAGTCTTGATTCATTCGACGTGCAATCTCGCGCGTAACTTCCAAATGTGGCTCTTGATCGATCCCTACTGGGACGAGCTGTGCTTTATAGATTAGGATGTCAGAAGCCATGAGAATGGGGTAATTTAACAGCGCCATGGTGGCATGATCCGGGTGTTGTTTGACCTTATCTTTAAAGGTCGGAAGATGCTGCATCTTTGCAATCGTGGTCACCGAGCTGAAATAAAACGCAAGTTCCAAGTGAGCGTTGACTGCAGACTGCTGAAAGAGAATGGAACGTTTTGGATCCAATCCCGCCGCAAGATAATCGATGATGACTTCTCGTCGATTGGTACGTAGTTCCGCCACGTTGTAGGGAGTTGTGAGTGTGTGGACATCGGCAACCATGAATAAGGTCTCAAATTCAGACTTATTCTGAAGTTCCAGCATGCCTTGAAGTGCCCCTAAGTAGTTTCCTAAATGGAGTTTTCCTGTGGCACGAATGCCAGCTAATACACGTTGTGTCATAACTCTCCTTTATTGTTACGTTCTATCATAGCGTTTACCGGTTCGCTGCACTAGAATGGTGGTGCCAAAGATCCTCCACGTGAAGGGAGGCTATCTTTAGCGAGTGATTTTTAAGTTTATGCGCCAGCATGTTTAGCTCGCGTACACTCAAAAAAGTATCTTTCAAGATAACCTTCACAACCACTACTGTTTTACCTACCTTCCCGATCCGATCCGTAATCGATCCAATGGCATCACGAACTTTTTGTTCATCCAATCCCACTACTTGTTGAGGATTTTCCGCGCGTAATTTGTGCTCTAATTCTTGTTTCATAGATCCTTTCTTTACTGTAGCGATTGCACGGCAATTTTCCTTTAAAATACAAAAAAGCCCTTGCGGGCACACCAGACGAATCCAATGTGTCCACAAGGGCCTTCTTTAAGAGGCGGTACCACCTTGCGCTCGTTTCCAATTACTTGAAAACGCTTTGTCCCGACTGTTTTCTTTAAGAGCATTTCGGGTGCATTGTATAACGGCAATGAGTCGTCCAAGACCGGTAGCCTTGGCAGTGTATTTCATTACTGAAATTCAAGAAGTCCCAACCGATTTCTTGTCCACTTGTAGGTCAAGTATATCGCCTTTTGTTCGTTTTATCCAGGGCCAGTTTGTTCTACTTTTAGTTATGCGGCAGACAACTATTACGACTGTATTGCAATTCGTTTGTCACCGCAACTTGGTTCGATGTGTTGCCAATAACTATTGATGACTGCGTTGATAGAGAATTTCTTAGGATCCTCTTTTATTCTTCCTGATCAGTTCTATACTACGAATTGGTATTTGTATGAAAGGTGTCTATGGCAGTTAATGTAGAAATCAGTTATAGCTCTGATCGTAACGGAAACTGGTATTTCAGGAAATCATCCTCAGCCGCAGTCCAAGTGCTGGCCTTGCTGACAACTGGAAAAGAAGTGGTTAGTGGTGAGTCTGGCCCCTATAAAAATAAAGCAGAAGCACAAAAAGCAGCAAAATATGAGGCGGGTGTGATGGAAGGAAAAGGGGTAACAGTGCGGTATCGTGAGTAATGATCAGGTAATTGTGAGTCGGGCGAGATTCGAACTCGCGACATTCTGCTTAAGAGGCAGACGCTCTAACCAGCTGAGCTACCGACCCGTCATCTATCAGAATGGTTATTTTATCACTTCTTAGTTGATTGTCGTTAGTCTCTGTGAAAGGAGCGACGATAGGTCTGAATTGCCTCCATCACTCGCTTTGGATACCAATAGAACTTTTGATGCGTTTCCTCAAAGCTACCATTCCCTTTTGAAAGCACACGGATCAATTCTACTTTTGGGATGGGTACGCTCTCATACGTTACCCGATTCCCGTTAATTTTTGGAATCTGTTCAACAACGGAGAGTATTCTGTTTACTTTATAAAACGTTAGCAGCGGTGGTCCGCCAGAGCTTCCCCAAGTATCCATCGGAACGGCAAAAATCATCCCAAGCTCTTTCTGCACTGCTTCAATTGCACCATGACTGGTTTGAGCCTGTAACTCAACTAGTCGTAACCGTGCAGAAGCAATCAGTTTGTTTTGTGTATCCGGCCTACCCAACTCTCCTATCCTGTAGCGGCGGATGAGTATCTGGTCAGGATCAACGGAAAGTCTATTTGACAGACGATTGGATAAGGACGAGGGAAAGTTTCGAAGGAAAGACTGTAGTTCTCCCAAAGCGACTTCCAGATCGCCAGTGTGCAGTTTTGCTAGAATTGGGCGACGGATCTCAGACAAATTTAGAGAATTATGTTTCATTGCTGTCGTTTTCAGAAAGGCAATTGCAAACCATAAGTCACTTGCAAGGTCTTCCTGGCCTGGGTATTGTTCAGAGATTAGCAGGTTGGCTAGTCCGGAAATGCGACGATAGTATCCCATGAGGAACGATACTCCAGGATCTTTTTCGTTTCCAACAATTTTGTGTTTCCAGTACAACTGCTCGGAACCTGCCTGCGAACCAATGTTGGTAGATGATTTTTCAACAGCCGTGGTAACTCTATTTGTTTGTGAAGCAACATCGGACTGGAGCATGATGAGGAACAGAATTGCCTTTTGTCGTGGTGTTAGTCTTACTTGATTGGAATCGACATCCTGTGATAACTCTTTCCAGTGGGAGGCACGTGGGTCTCGAGAGGAAACGTGACCCACAAGTTCCAACGCAGAGGACATCAGAATGTGCCCGGTGCCTAGGGATCTTTCAACAGCTTGAATGAATGGTGTCGCTATGTTGGACGCAGTGGAGGAAGGGAAAACTTGTGTCATTGCTGCATGAAGTCGAGCTTGTGATTCTGCCGAGTTCCATACATGAAGAAAGGTCGCTTCTTGGACAGGCGGTAAGTTACCTATGCGCCGATGTATATCCATGCGTGCGGCAAGTAGACGAAATCGTTCCTGAATGCGGTGGGAACCAATATAATCATCGGGTGACTGATCATGATCAAGGGTTTGAAGTTGAACCTCGATTTGTTGAAGATCTGCTAAATACGGTCTGCGATCAGGAAACATAGAAAAACAATCAATAATACAATGAAGAATTATAGCATTCCTGTTGTAGGGTTCAGCCTATCGGAGTAGAAGTTTCTTGAAGAAAAGAAGTTAAACCTGTCAGTTATGCTGTTTTTGCTGCCTGCATTCCCTGCCAGTCCTGATAGGTTTTATCAGGATTTGCGTTTTTAAAATCGATCCATGGTTGGTTTAGATTGACAGTACCAGCCATATGACGATTCCCTGCTTCATCAAGATAGGGACAGTTTTCACAGCCAGAGCCACAGCAGCAGCCTTGGGCAAGTAATGCATCGATTGGGGTTGCGTCATCCATAGCTTCTCCTTGATTATGTTGTTTCAACGTATCAGTTTGTGCACCAATTCTAAAATAGTCTTCTCAGTTTGTACACCCTCGTCCTGTGTGAAGTGTCCACGGTTGGGAACAATTGTCACTTCGGCATCTAGTGTAGATTGAAACTCTTCTGCATTTTGTAGAGAGACATACGGATCTGTATCAGAGAAGAGTGCCTGAATCTTGTGGGTATGGGAGAGAATCTTTGCGTAATCAATTGGGGTATGGAGCCAGGGTTCTGCGATTCTTTGCTCGTCGACAGATAAGTTTTGGAGTCCATACCACCCAGCAACCGACAGTACTCCCCCGATTTTCACTTTCTCTGGCAGACGCTCAATATAGCGCAAGATTGCTTGGACACCGACACTGTGACCAATATAAAAGGTAGAAGCGGTGGGTTTGGGAGTTATTGAAGCAATTGTTTCCAACCATGAATCAATTCTAGGATGAGTGGTATCGGGCATTGCCGGGATTTGGAGATGAATTTTTTGGTCTATCAGTTCTGAGTGAAGCCAAGGATACCAGTCACTTTCTGGTGTAGCTCCCCATCGATGAATGAGAATGAGAGTTGGTTTTGTCATGAAATGTATTGCAATCGTGCAGTGCGCCCAGAAAGATTCGAACTTTCGGCCTCTTGTTCCGAAGACAAGCGCTCTATCCAGCTGAGCTATGGGCGCAGTGAAACCGTGT
>JAGOVC010000007.1 GCA_018060955.1 Candidatus Woesebacteria bacterium
ATGCACACCCACGCTGGAGCCTTGTTCAAATGAGGATTGTCGAATTAAGGAAAAGTCACCGATAAATACGTCTTTCCCGATATACGCAGGTCCAACAATCTTTACTGCATGACCAATAGTCGCACCATTCTCTATATAGACCGGTCCATTTTTGGTATCGATCACGGCAGTCTTTGCCACCGTTGAATAGGGAGAAATATAATTTGGAAGATCTGAAAACAGCACATGTTGAAATGCAAACAGATGCCAAGGGTATTTCAACGATGGCAGCGTGTGGGATTGTTCTACAGCTGTTACGGAATAGACTTGAACAAACTTATCCAGACTTTCTTCAAAGTTGTACTGCGTCTGGGCGGCAACCTGCAAGAACTCTAGAAACTCGTGCGAGAGATAATAGACACCGGTTGCCATGAGGTTAGAGGGTTCAGTCCCTTTTGTCGGTTTTTCCACGATGGAGGTGATCCGTTGCCCTTCTAAAGTTACGATTCCGTATAGCCAGGGCTCTTGGGTATAGCGAACCGCTAGACTTCCTCCGGTTCCAGCTTGCTTCATTAGCGACTCCATGAGCTCACCCGCATCTAGAGAGGAAGGGAAAACGACTCCAAAGGATCCTTTGATTTTCTCCTTTGCACAGAGCACCGCATTTCCCATTCCCTGAGCATCAGGCTGAAGCACAAAATCGATTTTCAGTTTAAAGTTGAATTCCTTGATAAAACCTGACAATCCGCTCCCATCAAAATCTTTCTTGGAGACGATCATGACGACATGGGTAAATCCGTGCTTCTCCAGATTTTCGAGCGTACGAATTACCAACGGTTTTCCAAGTAGCGTCAGGGCGCCTTTGTGCGTTGTGGTATTTAATGGAAAGAAACGACTATTCTCTCCTCCAGCCAAGATGAGGATTGTTGGTTTGTCCATAGGACCAATTGTACACGATCCTACAAGAGGACCGTGTACAACGACGATCTATTTTAAATTTTCTTAATCGAGGGCGTGCGTGTTGACACCCTTTGACCAATCAATTTCACTATGTGCCAATAAGATCGCTTTCAATTCCTTCTTTAATGCATCATAGATTTCTTGAGTTTTGCCCTCAAACTTGACGGTTATGTAGGGGCCATTCTGTGACGCACGGACAATTGCCATTTGATCAGACAAGTCTACACGAACTCCATCAATGGTGGTGTACTTTCCATCTGGCCAACGCTTCTGGAATTCGGCTTTGATCTCGGTATCAATAAATTTAAACTTAATATCGTCTGCGAGTCCAAATTTAATCTCTGGGCTACTAACATAGATTGAAAGTTCACTCACTGCTTCACTCAATGTTTGGTTCTTTCGTTCCAGATATTGAAGGAGTCGCAAACTAGCATAGGCACCATCATCATGACCAAAGAAGTTATCCATGAAGAAAATATGGCCGGAGAGTTCCCCTCCAAATGGAGAGCGTACTTCTTTAATCTTTGCTTTGATAAACGAGTGTCCAGTCATCCACATGACTGGTGTGCCGCCTGCTTTTTCTATCGCTTCCGTTACCTGACGAGAACAGAGAGTGTTGTACACAATGGGAGCCTTGGGCATGAAATCCAACACGTCTTTGGAAAACAATGCCACAATGGAATCCATCCATAAGGTATTTCCCTTGTCATCCACAACAGCCATTCGATCCCCATCGGTATCGTAGGCAAAACCAATATCTGCCCCTGCTTTTTTGACTCCCGTTGCCAATCGTTCTAACACTTCTACTTCGGTAGGATCTGGAACACCTAAGGGGAAATTGCCATCCAGCGTCGTATTCTGTTCAATGACCTCACATCCTGCGGATCGCAGAAGGTCCGGGTAAAATTTACCGGAAGTCGTGTTACAGGTATCGACAACGACTTTCCATGCTTTTTTCAAAGAGAACAGTTTTAATACAGTTTCTTTGTAGGACGGGTAGACGTCCACACTACGGTTCGTTCCACTGCCAGTCGAGAACTCGCCTTTTTGACAGAGTTCCTTCATGTAGGTAATCTCTTCGGTAATCATGGTGTCGGAATATCCGACTCCTAACTTGAGTCCATTAAACTCTTTTGGATTATGGGATGCGGTAACCATCGCACTTCCCTTGGTTTTGAATTCATAGGAAGAGTAGTACACGATCTGTGACAACGATAAGCCTAGGTCGATGGTATCAATACCACCCTCGTTTAGTCCCTGGATGAACGCAGTTGCAAACTCCTCACTCGTTAGACGGTTGTCGCGTCCCACCGTAGCTTCTTTAATGCGTCGCTGTGATAAGAATGTGGCGTATGCTCGCCCTAAGGTATAGTACACATCTTCGGAAAGTTCACTCCCGGCTACTCCGCGAATGTCGTATCCTCGAAAAATAACTGCTGGAACTGGAACAACTTGCATGCTGCCTCCTTCTATAGACGAATAGATGATTGATTATCAATTTCAACCAAAATTAATATACACAGTTAGAAATATGAACTGTACAAGAAACACTCCTCGATTCTAGAGCTCTAGCAAGAAAAGGTCAATTTCTTGGGTCAACGATAACACGGAAGTCGAGGTCTTTTGTCCCAAATCTATATGGAGTAATCGATTGTAGAGTGAGAGTAAACGCTCTGTTTCAAATTTTTCGGACTGCTTTTGAATCTTGGCTCTTCCAAACGGAGGTCCAAGATAGACACGATCACTCCGATATTGAAGTAACTGACGGAACTGGCGAATCATCATGACAAACACTTGCTCTGCTTCCTGGTTTTCCAGCACTTGATGAAACAGTGTCACACTTTTATGCGCTGGTTGCGTGCCAATCGTTTCTAAAAATGAAAAGAGAGCTGAAGGCAGTTTAAACAACTGAACATCCGCACTCCCAAATTTTTTAAGTTGTGTGGGAGTAAGGATTTTATGTTCGACTAAAACAACATCCGTAGTGGGAGATTTAAATTCTGCTAACCAGCTCAAAAGAAGATCTTTCTGTTTGCTTTTTGGCAGCGCATGAATTCGGTCAATGACGACAACTTTTTGACTAGCGAACAGTTCATCAGTTCCAACCAGTGTTTCTAAATCGGAAATGGACAACCCTTTGGCGTCCGTTCTACTAATAGAAATATTTTTGGCTCGATATGAATCCAATACGGAGGCAAGGTATTGATGAATTTTTACTTCATCTTCACCATGAATGATGACCATCATGGTCGTAGTATACCGCTCACACGACTAATATATGACAAATGGATAATTATTTATCTACGGAGTGCAGTACGGAGACCATCTCTCACACCGGTAGCAAATTCGCGAAATGGTTGTAGTCGACGATTCCAGTTAAGCTTACGCTCTACCCATGTTCCCACATCTTCACTCACAATAAAAAGCTGAGAACGGTAATTTATTCCATTTACAGTCGCATCAATAATACTTCCATCAAGAGGATTGGATGCAGCGTATGTAGTAATGTGACGTTGAGCAATAGGAAAGATTGTTAGTGTATAAACACTTGTTGTATCCGCAGCCCAACCTCGAAGTCCAGATTCACAGCGTAGTACTCTCCCCTGGTTTATTAGCTCTTGAACAAAAGATTTATCATTTAGCTGTTCAGAACTTGTGACCTGAGTAACCTCAGCAAGCAACGGGTCTTGCCGCTCATGATCTTTTCGGGTCTCGATATATTCAGTATGTGCCATAACTATTTTTCCCTTCCATCAATATTAACTATAAGTTCAGGTGATCCAAAACTTTTGGACCAGTGACCACAGAACTTCTTTTTAATAAAGAATTGTTCAGCAACGATTATATGCTGATAGAAATAGCTGTCAAACTCTACTAGCACATCGGAAATTCAAGGTATCAAGATTATGTGACTGGATTCGAACTCAGAATTTTTGTCTTTGACGATAGAAAGCCTAGTTCTTATTCTTAAGTTGGGACAGATTTCATCCAGACAGTAATTACAAGATTAAGTCGAAGAGCACATTCATCTGTATGTGTAATAAACCTTGTTGAAACTTATGACCTTCTCAGAAGTATTGTCTGAGTTAGAGCCAAAACTATTTCATTTGGGTCGGAGCGAGAGCGCAATTTTTCGGTATTTATGGAACTGCCTGAATCCACAAGGATCCCGATCAAACTCCGCTTAAACAGATCAAGACTCTCTTCCTGTTCTTCTGGGACATTTTCATTGAGGGCAGTCAAACCAGTTAGTGCTCTTAATTGATCCACAATCCAACTATCGTTCACTGCTGCATTGGACAGGATTTCAAATCTTGCTAGTAGATTTCTTGTACCTTGCCTTAGCTTTATGTACATTGCTTGATCTGCTTCAGTCATATCTTTGATTATCTTGTTTATTAGTAAACAAGACAATTTCTCTATACGAGAATTTGTATAAAAAGTGTCGGGGTGCCCAGACTCGAACTGGGGACCTCCTGCTCCCAAAGCAGGCGCTCTAGCCATCTGAGCCACACCCCGAACATGTGCCGCGGGAGGGGGTCGAACCCTCACGCCCTTGCGAGCAAGAGATTTTAAGTCTCTCGTGTATGCCAGTTTCACCACCGCGGCGAAGCAAGGATGCAATTGTATCATCTTTTTTTCCCACTCTCATCTGGCATCTATGCCAAACTGCTCAATAAATGGGAGCTACATTTCCCGGCTTCTTTTCTTCCTTACCATTCTATTAAGTAATCCTCTTTGTTCTTGCCATCAAAAAAAGAAACAATCCTCTTCTGTATTAGTCAAAGAAAGGAGCCAGTATGGCAACAGTATCATTAGGAGTATTCTCCAGTAGAGATCGGGCAGAGGCCGCTATCAACGCACTAGAAGTAGCAGGATACGCACCTCAGGATATTTCTATCGTGATGAAAGATATAGAAGAAGGTAAAGATCTTGCAAACTCCACTGGAGCCAATATGGCTGAAGGTGCAGTCTCGGGAGCTACGACTGGAGGCATTATCGGCGGCATTGCAGGCTTATTAATCGGTATTGGGGCAATTACCATTCCCGGTGTTGGTGCCTTGTTAATCGCCGGTCCTCTAGCTGCCGCATTAGGATTAACGGGAACCGCGGCAACCACCGCTGCAGGGGCGATGACTGGCGTTCTGGCAGGTGGACTCGTGGGAGGACTCTCGGGCTTGGGAATCTCTGCTGCCGATGCGAAGCGCTATGAAGATCGGGTGAAAGAAGGTGCAATTTTGATTGCAGTTCCAGATTTAGCTTCCGGATCTTCTTCAGAAAGCATCCTTGCCAATCAAGGTGCAGAAGATGTTCAAGTGATCACCACAGATCGATTCTAGAGATTAATATAGTTGACACAAAAAAGCCCGGCTATCAACAGTCGGGCTTTTAATTTCTAGGTTATTTAAATACTGGACAGAGATTAACGCTTTGGAGATTGCTTTGCGCGTCGAGCTTTTCCACCAGTTCCCATTTTACGGGTTTCTCGCATACGTGGATCTCGAGTTAATAGTCCAGCATCGCGTAAAGCTTTTTTGTGTTCTTCGTCAGCTTTGACTAATGCACGTGCCAAACCATGGGAAACAGCTTCCGCTTGAGAATTAACACCGCCACCTAAGACTTTTACGGTGAAATGCAATCCTTCACGCTTTCCGACAGTTTCGAATGGTCGGAAAATGATTGCCTGTAATACTTCACCAGGGAAAAATGTCTTGATCGATTTGGAATTGACGATGTTGTCACCACTACCTACAAACAGGCGGATACGGGCAACAGCGGTCTTCCGTCGTCCGACTGAGTAGATGTAGTCTTTGGATGCAGCTGTCGTACGAGCAACTGGTTTCCCAGTGGCTACCTTTTTTACGATTTTTTGGACGGTTGAGGATTTTTTCTTTAAAACTGCCATAAATTTATTCTTGAGCTACTTGTGCGGAATACGGATGAGTCTCTTCTGTAAAGATCTTTAATCGTGCCATACGCAGATCTTGCATCTTGTTTCCTGGAAGCATTCCTTTGACACCATGGGCAATAATCTTGCGTGGATCTTTATCCATGAGTTTTTCAAAGGTGATTTCTTTAAACCCACCAGGAATCATGGAGTGGGAGTAATATTTCTTGTCTGCACGTTTGTTTCCAGTTACTTCGACTTCTTTTGCATTGATTACAACAACATAATCCCCTGAGTCCACATGTGGAGTGAAAGACACTTTGTGTTTACCCATCAGAAGCGTTGCCGCCTGGGTACACACTTGTCCTAGGATTTTTCCTTTTGCATCAATCAAGTGCCATTTACGGACTACTTCACTGGGTTTAATTTGAGTCGTTTTCATACACGCTTACTCTACTTTCTTTGCTTCAACGGGTTTGGCTTCTTTGATAGGAGCCTTAACTTCCTTGGTAGCCTTGGCTTCCTTGGTAGCTTTACTTTCCGTTTTTGCAACTGGCTTAACCACCAGTTCCATTTTTACCATCATACTGTCGTCTCCGCGGCGTTTACCAAGTCGCACGATGCGTGTATATCCGCTGTTGCGATCCTTCATTGCGGGAGCGACTTCGTCTACGAGTCGATTCACAATAGCTCGGGTTCCAAAAAAGCGTTGTAATAACCGTCGAGCAGGGATCGTTCCCTGTTGTGCTCGATGCACGAGTTTATCTGCAATTCCTTTGAGGGCTTTTGCTTTTGGCTCGGTGGTTTCAATTTGTCCGTGCTCGAACAATGCACGAAGCAAGTTCTTAAACAACGATTTACGTTGTTCTGTATCACGGTTAAAGTGTTTTGTAGCTGATCGATGTCGCATAAAATTCGTTCCTCAATCCAAATGCAGTCGGCTTAGGATAAGGTCAATCCTTTTTTACTCACTGCTTCTTCGACAATCTCAATAGATTTTCCACCTAAGTTCTTTACCTTCGAGATTTCTGACTTACTGGAAGCCATAATATCGCCAACGGTCTTAAATCCACCCTTTCGAAGTGCGTTCGCAATTCGAGTTGGGAGATCTAATTCTTCAACCGTAAGCTTCATGACTTCATCTTGTTTACTATACGAAGGTGCTACTTGTGTTTGATCGGTTGGAGCTTCTACAGGACTATAGACCTGGGTAAACTGCGCAACCAATAATTTTGCAGCCTCTTCTACTGCACCCTTTGGATCAATACTTCCATTGGTCCATAGGTTCATGATCAATTTATCAAAGTCTGTTCGGCGTCCAACACGAGTGGATTCCACTTTAAAGGAAACCTTTTCAATCGGACTAAATAAGGCATCGACTGGAATCACTCCGATACTCGATGACTTTCTCTCTTCTGCCATGCTGTATCCCATTCCGGTTTCAGCAGTCATCTCTACGGAGAGCGATGATTTTCCAGAAAGGGTTGCTAACTTCAAATCCTTGTTCACAACTTCCACGGCTCCGGAAGTGACAGTAAGATCTCCTGCAGTCACTTCACCAGGTCCCTTGGCATCCAATGACAATGTCACGGGTTCCAACGTGGTGGAACGCAGTCGAATTTGTTTAACATTTAAGATAAATTCCACAATATCTTCACTCATACCCTCTAAGGTAGAGAATTGGTGGGAGATTCCGTCGATTTTGATGGAAGTGATTGCAAATCCAGGCAGTGAACTTAACAACACACGTCGGAGTGCGTTCCCGATCGTTTGACCATATCCACGTTCCAATGGTTCAAAGACTAAGGTTGCAAACCCGACGGTTTCGTCTTGGGCCTGAATGCTAAAGGTTGGTTGAGTCATACAATTCTCCGTTTCACCGCTTCTTTTTAATAGAAGCTCTGTATCCGAATAATTAGCGACTGTAGAATTCTACAATCAGTTGTTCATTAATATTTGAATCCAATTCATCACGTTCGGGGTATCGAACGACTTTTCCACTGTTTCCCTGGCGTTCAAACCATGCGGGAACAGCCTTCTGGTCTTTTAATAAGGTTTCCACGACCGGAATTTTTAAGGCTTTGTTCTTTAAGGAAATCACATCGTTTGGCTTGATTAAGTACGATGGAATCGTATTCTTCTTGCCATTCACTTGGACATGATTGTGAACAACCATTTGTCGGGCGGCTGCTCGGGTAGGAGCAAAACCAAGTCGGAAGATGACGTTATCTAAGCGTCGCTCTAATAACTTTAACAAGGCTGCACCTGTTGAGGCAGGAGTCTTGGTTGCGACTTCGTAATACCGATGCATTTGTTTTTCAAGTACACCGTAAATTACCTTCAATTTTTGCTTTTCTTTTAACTGCATTCCATAATCGGAGATCTTTTTGTGTCCTTTGGCTCCGTGTTGGCCTGCGGGAACATTAAGACGACGTTGAACTTTAACCGAATTGGTTTTAAGCCCCAAGTCTTCTCCATGTGATCGTTGTAGTCGTTGTTTTGGTCCTGTATAGCGTGCCATAAATATCCTTTGTTATCCGTGTCTGCGCTTTCTCGGCTTCGTTCCGTTATGCGGAATAGGAGTTAAGTCAGCAATCATTCCCACTCGAATCCCTTTTGCACGAATGACACGGAGAACCGCGTCTCGACCTGGGCCTGGGCCTTTAATATACACATCCATGTGTTTTACTCCATGGTCTTTGGATTTATCGATCGCTTTTTCAACCGTAACGGTTGCAGCATAGGGGGTTGATTTTCGAGATCCAGAGAATCCGGAGTTTCCGGAAGAACCCCAACAAATCGTATTTCCCTGTTCATCGGTAATCGTTACAATCGTGTTATTAAACGTGGCTTGAATATAGATTCTTCCACGTGGAATTTGTTTTTTGATCGTTTGTTTTTGAACAGTTGGCATACCTTGATTTTTCTATACTTTCTTATTTCGCTGCTGGTTTAGCAGTATCTAGTTTTGCGGCCATTTCTTTACTCATCGCACCGATTGTCATACGGCGACCACGTTTGGTACGTGCGTTGACACGTGTGCGCTGTCCTCGAACTGGAAGATTATGAATATGACGAACACCTCGATAGGCACCGATACGTTTGAGTCGTTCAATGTTTTCACGAATGACTCGGCGCAAGTTACCTTCAGTGTTTAGCCGGTCAATGACACGCTGCAAGCGATTCGTTTCGTCTGCAGTTAAGTCTTTGGCTCTTTTTTGTCCGTCTACTCCAGCTTCATGCAAAATTTCTTCCACATTACTGCGCCCTACTCCATAGATATAGGAGAGAGCTATTCGAGTAATTTTTTGGGAAGGAACATCAACCCCTGCAAGTCGTGGCATACATTATCCTTGTCGTTGTTTATGTCTTGGATTTTTACACACCACAAACAACTTTCCATGTCGTTTGAGCATTTTACAGTCTTTGCAGCGTGGTCGAATACTAGTCTTCACTTTCATATTAACTTTCTGCTGGTGTAACCGGATCTACATCGGCACCGATTACGAGATCTTCCGTTGTTGCTAATTGCGGCGCAGCGATTGGAGCGTGCTTCACTTCTTTGGAGCGGAACGTAATTCTGCCCTTCGAACTATCATAAGGGGTCATCAGTACCTTTACCCCATCTCCTGGCATCACCTTAATTTTAAACATCTTCATCTGACCCGAAACCTTGGCGAGAATTGTTTTTCCGAGCATGGGTTCGGGACCATCCGTTAATTGAACCCGATACATCATGTTGGGGAGGCTTTCTAGGACTACTCCCTCTACTTCATATTCTCCTGGTTTTAATCGAGCCATAGATGTGCTGTTAACATTCTCCTCGTTACACTATAAAAACCTGGATCTCAGGTTTAGATGAATTGAAATTGTACCAAAGCATTGGATCTTTCTCAAGTATTAAATCTTTGTGACAGTTTCGTAAGAAAAACCCCTATCGAGTGAGGATTTCTGGACCGTTTGCCGTTACCAGAACGGTGTCCTCGTACATCCCCGTCAGGCTATTATCCCGCGTTTGATAGGTCCATCCATCGGTTCCCAACTCTAAAAAGGCATCTCCCATCGCATCCATTACCTCGACACAGATGGTTTGTCCTTCATAAAGTTTCTGCTTTTTATCACTTTTAAACGCAATACACGGAATTTGGGGATCTTCATGCAAAGTCTTACCAATTGCATGCCCTGTAAGCTGGTACACTGCCCCAAAACCTGCATCCTCGATCAGATCCTGCATAGTCTTACTAATATCGTAAACACTGTTCCCCAAGCGAGCTTTGGCAATCGATGCGTCCAAAATCTCCCATCCCTTGTTCACAAAATCGATCACTTTAGGGTCTGCAGAACTGGGATCTCCAACATAGGTGGTCGCGGTGGTATCGACGTGATACCCATTCCAAATGAGTCCGACATCAATCTTCAGCACATCCCCCTCAGAAACAACATGATCACGGGGAACACCATGGCAACATCCTTCATTCTTGCTAATACAGGTTGCCCAGTCATAACCAGGAACGGTAGAGAACGAGGGTAAGGATCCTTCCAAGGCGATTTGCTCCTGAGCAATCTCTTCTAAGCGCTCAAAGCTCACACCCGGTTTCGCAGATTCTAAAAGACGCGCCTTTACTCCAGCGAGTTTTTTCCCCCCGACGCGCATGATGTCTGCTTTTTCTTTTTGATGACGATTCATACTGTTAAAAGTCCCAGATGTGAATAGAATTCCACATCTGGGACTGTCTATTCAACACGTTAATTACTTTGCTGCTTGCATGGTTTTCAACTGATCCAAGATTTGGGCAGTGATTTGTTCAATTTCTTGTTCACCATCAATTTCGATTAACTTGCCCTTTGCACGATAGTGCTCAATCACAGGCTCTGTCTTCTCATGGAACAGGTTAATGCGTTTCTTGATTGCTTGCAAGGTATTATCCTCTCGCACACCTTCTTCTTCTCGACCTGCAAGTCTCCAGAGTGCTTCTTTATCCGATACTTTCAAATAAATGACCGCCTCAACCCCGTTAGAAAACGCTTCAGCTTGAGGAACAGTTCGGGGAAATCCATCTAAGATATATCCGTTATGATATTCTTCATGACTTAAATATTCCTCGATTATGGCGATGGTCTTATCGTCGGGAACCAAAAACCCAGAATTGAGTGTCTCTTTTAAGAATCTACCCAGTTGGGTTTTTTCTTTCGTCATTTCTCGGAAAATATGACCACTGGAAAGATAGGGAACGTTTAACTCTTTGGATAAACGGTTTCCTTGTGTCGATTTTCCAGCTCCCTGGATACCAATTAAGATAAGTTTCATACGAACGGTAAGTTTTTTCTAACTTCCCCTCTATATAAAAATAATTTGAGTTCAACACTCAACCCTCTAAATAGGAAACCTATTTAGACCGTTAAATATTGAAGCACTACTATTCGGCAAACTTGTCGTAATTTTGGGTTACGAGGAGAGCCTGTACCTGTTTGACGGTTTCCAAGACAACGGACACCACAATCAGTAATCCCGTACCCCCAATGGTAAGTCCAGGATTATTTGTCAGTTTACTGGCAATCGATGGCAAGATGGCAATGATGCCTAAATAGATTGCACCTGCTAAAGTAATTCGCGTAATGATACGGGTAATAAGCTCTGCAGTTGGTTTTCCTGGTCGAACCCCTGGAACATAGGCACCACTCTTTTTGAGTTCCTCTGCGAGATCTTCGGGATCAAAGAAGACTGCTGTCGAGAAATAGGTAAAGGCAAAAACCATGAAAAAGTAGGTAATTTCATACCAAGTATTACCGGGAACAAAATTGGCAATCAGCCAGGTAGCAGCCTGTTTGATCTGCTCATTGGGAAGTTGTACTAATAACCGGGCTCCAAACGATGGAATCAAAACTAAAGAAACCGCAAACATGATGGGCAACACCCCTGCTTGATTGATACGTAAAGGTAAATACGTACTGGTTACACCATACACCGATGATCCTCGTGAACGACGAGCAGACTGTAGATGCACACGTCGGATCGCTTCCGTCATCACCACGATACTGGCAATCACCACTACCGCCAATAGCGCAAACAATCCTGTTTGTAACAGTGCGGTTTGTGAAATCGACACGGTCTGCATTGCAGTCAAGGGAAGCTGACCCACGATACCTGCAAAAATAACCATGGAGATTCCGTTTCCAATTCCATACAACGTGATCAATTCACCTAACCACATCAGGATCATGGTTCCGGCAACTAGGGTAAAGATCATCGCAATAATCTTTAGAGGATCAGAGGTAAGAATCAATCCTTGACTGTTTAAGAGGACAAGTACGGAAATACTTTGCAATACTGCTAGCGGAAGTGAGAGAAAACGCGTGTATTGATTAATAACTTCACGTCCAGACTCACCATCTTTGGAGAGTTCCTTTAGCTTGGGAATCAGCATCGTTGCCAGCTGCATAACGATAGAGGCCGTAATATACGGATTAATTCCAATCGCCATGACAGAGAAATTGGCTAAGGTTCCACCTGAGAAAATGTTGAGTAACCCTAATAGTTGGTTGCCACCAAAAAAGCTCTTAAGTTGATCGATATCAACCGCGGGAACAGGAAGATGTGCAAATAATCGAAATACGGCAAAAATGACTAAAGTAAATCCAACACGTCGGAGTAGTTCTTTATTGGAAAAAAATTGTGAGAAAAAAGAGCGCATGATCGTTTTTTCAACTGTTGTAAAACCGAAGGTCCATTGTAGCAGAAAGACTTTTATACTGCTAATTTAGATAGACAATCGGGCTCCTGCCTCTTCTAAGGCTTTACGTGCAGATGCAGAAGCGGCTACACCACGAACTTCACCAACGTTGGTCAGTTGCGCAGATCCCACTAACTTTACGGGGATATATACCGATTTGATTAATCCGGCTGCTACTAATGTTTCAGGAGTAATATCCTGTCCAGATAATCGAGCAATTCTGGATAGATCAATAGCCACTGGCTTCGTGTTCACGGAATCAAAATGGTCTTTTCCACGAAGATAGGGTAATCGCTTAATCAATGGTAACTGTCCACCTTCAAACCACAATGGAATTGTTCCACCTTCTCTTGATGTATGTCCTTTGGTTCCACGACCGACGGTATGGAAACCTTTTCCTGATCCACCTCCACGACCGAGGCGTTTCTTAGACCGACTGGTAATCTTTAATAAGTTGTGCAACATACATTCCTTTGTCTTATTCTGACTTCTTCTCTGTTTCTTCTACTTTCACTTCTTCCGTCTTTTTCTCTTTTACTTCCGGAGTTTGAACTGGAGCGTCTTTTTTAACTGCCGCTTTTACTGGGCGACGAGTTGCTGCGGGGCGACGAGTTGGAGCAGCTACTTGAGCTTTGTTCTCTTCACCTTGTGGTTTTGCAGCTTTTTTATCAAGTTCACGTAACTTCTGTTTCTCTTCTTCCTCAACTTGAACAACTGACTTTAATTTGATGCCTTTATGTTCGACGATTTTCGAAATTTGCTTTAAGGCTTCAAAGGTCGCATACACATTACTTGCTTTGTTATTGGAACCTTTGATCTTACTACTGATATCTCGAATTCCTGCAGCATTTACCACACTGCGGATAGGTCCACCAGCAATAATTCCACTTCCCTTCGGTGCTGGTTTTAGCAACACACTTGCTGCTCCCAACTTTACTTCAATTGGGAATGGGATTGTGGTTCCGTTCATTGGGATACTAATGAGTTTTCGCTTGGCCTTCTTGACTCCTTTACGAATCGCAGACAGCACATCATTAGCTTTTCCAAGACCTACTCCAACTCGACCTTTTTTATCTCCCACAACCATCAGCACAGAAAATCCCATCTTGTTTCCACCTTTTGTCTTTTTGGAAACACGACTTACTTGGACGACTTTCTCGTCGAATTCTTTTGGTTCTTGGTTGCGTTCAAAACGTTTTCTATCCATAGGTTTTTCTTACATTTCAATGCCTTCAGCACGAACGGTATCGGCGATGGCTTTTACACGTCCATGGTAGCGGTAGCTTCCACGGTCAAACACTAATTTGGTAACTCCCTTTTTCTTTAAATCAGATGCTAACACTTTTGCGAGCTCAATGGCCTCTTCCAGCTTTGTTAATTCTTTTTTCAGCTTCTTCATTTTGGCATTGGCGGCACTCAAGGTGTTTCCAACAGTGTCATCAATTGCCTGAATGTAGGTGGTTTCATTAGAACGGTACACGGTTAAACGAGGACGCTCTGCTGTACCACGCACTTTACTACGTACACGAATGGTACGGCGTTGCTTGTTGGTGATGTTATGGTTCACTTTCATACAATTTATTACTTAGATCCGGCAGCTTTGGCTGCTTTCCCTGCTTTACGTCGAATAATCTCGTTTTCGTACTTAATTCCTTTGCCCTTATATGGCTCAGGAGGTCGAACTTCATGAATGTTGGAAGCAATTTGTCCAACTAATCCTTTATCGATACCCTTCACAATGATCTTGTTGTTGCCTTCGACCACAAAAGTAATTCCTTTGGGGGGAATGACATCAACAGGGTGAGAGAATCCGACAGACAACGTGATTCCTTGACCCTTCGTTGCAACACGATATCCGGTTCCGACCATTTCTAGGCGCTTCTCGTATCCTTCCGTTACCCCTTTGACCATGTTTGCTACTAAGGATCGAATTAATCCATGAGCTGCACGCATGGGAGGAAGATCACTGTTTCGAGTGACTGTCCCTTTACCATCTGCGATGGTCAACGTAATCCCTGGCATTGTAGGAGTTGAAAGTTCTCCCTTTGGGCCTTTGACCGTAATGGTGTTGGAAGCAACCGTAATGGTGACTCCCGCTGGTATTTCAATAATTTGACGTCCGATTTTTGACATACATTGTTTCTTAAATTACATTCCCCATATCTCATATAACTGCTTCATTCTTTGTTCATATGATTCTCGCTCCTCTTTGGTGAGTGAGTACCCTTCAAACTTGTATTCGTCCGCAGCAAGCAAGTTGATTATCCACGCGATTTCATTTTGAATAAGCAATCCACTTTTTTGATCAGTTCCTTTTTCGTTTTCTGCTGTTGCAACTACCTTCGCCCAATCTACAAGTCTGTCACGACTTTCTTCTACATTCTTTGGTGTAAATTCTGAACTATTCATAGATTCCCTTTTACCACACTTGGCAAAGCACTTCGCCTCCAATGTTTTTCTTTTTAGCTGATTTATCATCCATCACACCTTGGCTGGTAGAAACAATGGTTATTCCATATCCACCTAAGGTTCGTTTGATCGTATCAACTCCAGAGTATTTTCGTAACCCTGGCTTACTAACACGTTTCACATCCGTCATTGCCGGTGTTTTACCAACATAGGATAACGTCACTTTTAAATTCTTTTTCCCGTCATCTTCTGCCTGCATCTCTGCATCTTTGATGTACTTGTGTTCAATTAATACCTTTGCAATGGACTCTTTGACTTTAGAGTACGGCATAATAACCGTTTCTTTACGAGCCATATAGGCATTCTTGATTCTGGTGAGCATGTCTGCGATTGGATCAGTAATCATACATTTTTTTTAGAAACTTCCCTTTGTTACACCTGGTAGTTCACCTTTTGCTGCTAATTCTCGAAAACACAGACGACAAATTCCAAAGTAACGCATGAATCCACGGGGGCGACCGCAGAGGTTACAACGGTTCTTGCGTCGGCTTGAAAAGCCTTTTGCATTTTGTCGAATGGTTTTATTGATTTTGCTTAATTTTGCCATAGATTAGTTCTTATCTTCTTCTTTTTCAAACGGCATCCCTAATAATTCAAGCATTTTTAATGCTTCGGCTCGGTTGTCCGCTTTGTTGACAATCGTGACTTGCAAGCCTGCTACTTTATGGATCATGTCGTAATTAATTTCAGGAAACACGATTTGTTCAGTGAGTCCTAAGTTGTAGTTTCCTACACTATCCATATTGCTTTTCTTTACCCCACGGAAATCTTTGACACGAGGTAATACAATCGAAATCAGCTTATCCAAGAATTCCCACATGCGAACTCCACGTAAGGTGACAGTGACACCGACTGGGTCTCCCTGTCGCATTTTGAAGCCTGCAATCGATTTCTTGGCTTTAGAAATCTTAGGTTTTTGTCCAGCAATGATCGTAAACTGTTGGACCCAAGCCTCAATAGCTTTACTGGTATCTGCGTTTTCTTTTTTTGACACTCCGACATTGACGACAACCTTGGTTGGTTTTGCAACCGCCATACGATTTGTCTTGTTAAACTCTTTTTCGAGTTGATCAATGACTGTAGTTTGGTATTTTTCTTGTAATCGGTTCATAGACGTTAAATTGCTTTCCCTGTCTTCTTAAAGATTCGCACTTTTTTCCCATCTTCCATCTTGTATCCGATTCGATCGACTTTTCCGGTATCTGGATTCATGATAGCTACACTTGCAGTGTGCAATGGTCGTTCACGTCGAATCTTCTCTCCAGCTCGTCCTTGCATTGGCTTAATATGTTTAACATACATATTCACGCCTTCTACTAAGACTTTTTCATCCTTCGGATAGACTTTGAGCACTTTTCCATGCTTTCCATTGTCTTTTCCTGCGGTTACTTGTACGTTATCGCCAGCTTTAAATTTCATAGGTTTTAGAGCACTTCCTGTGCCAGGGATGCAATTTTATCAAATCCCAGCTCTTTTACTTCACGAGCAACGGGTCCAAAGATACGACTTCCTCGTGGTTGTTTCCCTTTAATGGTATCGATTACCACGGCTGCGTTATCGTCAAAACGGATAAAGCTTCCATCTTTACGGCGGAATTCTTTACGTGTGCGAACAATGACCGCTTTGACCATCTCGCCTTTTTTGACTTGCCCTTGTGTGGCAGCATCAATTACGGATGCTGTTACGATGTCTCCAATGGTACCTTTGACATGTCGTGAACCACCATGGATATGGAGAACACGCAAGCTTCGGGCTCCGGAGTTGTCTGCTGATATTAAGACGGATCGTAATTGGACCATACAATATTAAGCGTTCTTAGTAACGACTTCCTCTACTTTAAAAAACTTCGTTGCACTCATTGGTTTACATTCAATAATTACTACTTGATCTCCTACCTTAGCACCAACTTCATCATGCGTAGGAAATACGCGCTTTAAATTCATTTTCTTTTGGTACTTCGGGTGTACCCATTCTTGAGCCACTTCCACAAATACTGTCTTAGCGGTAGAGGCACGAACGACGGTTCCTGTAAAACGTTTCATATTAAGCATTTACCTTTTCTTTTTGTGTTAACAGAGTTTCAACCACTGCCAACTTGTGACGTAACACTGAAAGCAATCGAGCATTCTTAAGTTTTCCTACACGAAACTGCATTTTGGATACTGCAAATTCTTTGCGTAATTCCTCACCACGCTTTTGTAAAGCGAGGACGTCCATTTCTTGTAGTGCTTTTTTATCATTACGTTTCATACTTATTCTTTCACGATAAACACTGTTTTCATCGGGATCTTATGTGCTGCTTTTCGCAGTGCTTCCCGTGCGATATCTTCCCTGACTCCGCCCAATTCAAATAACACTCTACCTGGCTTAACCACTGCTACGTATTCTTTCACATCACCTTTTCCACCACCCATTTTCACGTTACCTGGCTTTTGGGTAATTGGCTTATCCGGGAATACTCGGATCCACATTTTCCCTAAGCGTTTGGTATGGTGGGTTATGGTTCGTCGAGCTGCTTCGATTTGTCGAGCAGAAAACCATCCACATTCCACGGCTTTTAGACCAAAATCTCCAAAAGACACTTCGGCACCTCGGGAGGAAAGTCCTCCACGTTTGCCTTTAAACATCTTCCGGTATTTCATTTTCTTCGGCTGTAACATACATCCCTTTTAGTTTGTTTTTTCACCTTTATGAATCCACACTTTAATTCCAACGTATCCAGAACGAGTTAAAGCGGGTACGTGTGCGTAATCAATGTCAGCGCGCAAGGTTTGCGTAGGGACGGTTCCCTGCACATATTTCTCGCGTCGTCCAATCTCAGCACCGTTAATACGACCTGAGAGAACAATCTTTATCCCTAGTGCACCAGCTCCCATGGATTTCTCCAAGGCTTGGGTTACTGCGCGTCGTTGTGGCATACGCTTGACCAATTGCTCAGCAATGCGTTCTGCGACTAACTTTGCAGCTAAGTCGGGTCGTTTCACTTCCACAATTTCGTCGATCACAATCTTCATGGCTTTTTTGTCAGTCGGATTGATTTTTAACAACTTAGCAATATCTTGTTTTAATTGATCTAAGTTCGATCCACCGCGACCAATAACAACACCAGGTCGACTCACTAAGAATCGAAGCTTGAGTGCGTTAACTGATCGTTCAATTTCAATTTTCACGAGTCCGGCATTCTTTAGTTTTGCACTTAAGAATTTACGGATCTTCACATCTTCTAACAACGTCTTGCTGTAGTCATGTTTGTTGGTGTACCAGAGAGAATCCCAAGTATACAGATTTCCTAGTCGATAGATGTGCGGATTTACTTTTTGACCCATAGGTTATTTCTCATCCTTTTGTGTTGTCTTTTTTTTGGTACTCGTTGTTGTCTTCTTTGATACTGCTTTTTTGGCAGCTTTTGGTGTTGCGTCTACTTTCTTTGCTTCTACCGCTGCTTCTGCTTGTTCTGTCACTTCTTCATGATCATGAGCGTGCTCATGGTCATGGGTATGTGCTGGTGTTGCAGTCACACCTTCGGCAGTAACTAAGCGAACAACAATATGACTAGTTCTCTTCAAAATCGCGTGTCCTTGTCCACGACTGACTGGTCGCATTCGTTTGTAGTGCGGACCACGAAGAATCAATAATTCCTTTAAGGACAATTGATCTTCACTCACACCAAAATTGTGTTGAGCATTCGCAACTGCTTGGTTTACTGTTTCCAAGATGCGCTTTGCTGCTTCTCGGTTCATCTGGGTTAACTGTAAGCGTAATGCTGGGAGTGGTAAATGCTTGACCACTCGAGCCACATCACGAAGCTTTTGTTGACTCTGACGAACATAGGTTTGTTTACTCAAGATTTCCATATTCTTTATTCTTTTTATGTCTTGGTTAATGTGCGTTTAACCATCTTGCCGTGTCCATGGAAGGTTCGCGTCAAGGAGAATTCTCCTAGTCGGTGTCCTACCATTGCTTCGTTCACAAAGACTTCAATAAATTTGCGACCATTGTGAACCAAAAAGGTGTGACCCACGAATTCTGGTGGGATCTGACACGCACGACTCCAAGTTTTAATTGGCTCTTTGCGTCCTACCTTTTGCTTCATGACTTTGCCTAAGAGGCGTTCGTCAATGTATGGTCCTTTTTTGTTTGATCGTGCCATAGGTTTATTTCACTCTGCGATCGCGAACGATCAGCTTCTTACTATATTTCTTACGATCTCGGGTTTTCTTTCCAAGTGCAATCTTGCCCCATGGGGTCTTTGGATGCTTCATTCCAATTCCACTTCGTCCTTCTCCACCACCGTGTGGGTGAGAGCCAGGATGTTGGGCAGTTCCACGAACAGCTGGTCTCCATCCCATATTGCGACGGCGTCCGGCTTTTCCAATACTGGTTGTTTTCCATTCAACGTTTCCGACTTGTCCGATGGTTGCCATACAGTCGGCTTTGATTAAGCGCAACTCTTTGGATGGCATCATGACGGTAACGTAGGAGCCTTCTTTACTTTGAACAGAGGCACTGGTTCCGGCAGATCGGATTAACTGCGCACCTTTTCCAGGAGTGATTTCGATTCCATGAATCGGAGTTCCCACTGGGATGCGCGATAATGGCATGGTGTTTCCAACAGCAATATCTGCTTCTGGACCACTCACGATTGTTTGTCCTACTTCTAGTCCTTCTGGAACTAAAATATATCTCTTCTCACCATCTGCGTAGTTTAACAAGGCAATACGAGCGGTTCGCATTGGGTCGTATTCAATCGTCATGACCTTTGCGGGTACGCCGATTTTGTCTCGTCGAAAATCAATGACGCGTAGTTTTCGTTTGTTTCCACCTCCACGATGGCGAACAGTAATTCTACCTTCATTGTTTCGTCCTTGGCGCTTCAAAATACCTTTGACGAGTAATGATTTTTCTGGTCGTCCTTTGGTCAACACAGTATTATCGACATCTTTACGATGGCGGCGTCCTGCTGTGGTGGCTTTATGAAGTTTGAGTGCCATATTATTCGTTAATTGCAAATACCTCAATTGTTTGATCCGCTTGGATCTTTACCATTGCTTTTTTACCTTTAGGGATGACATACGACATGCGCTTTCGTCCAGTGCGTTTTACTCGTCCGGCGATTTTACTCGTCGTCACTGTGAGCACATTCACTCCAAACGTTTCTTGCACTGCTTCTCGAATTTGACCTTTGGTTGCACCTGGGTCAACTTCAAACGTATACACATGGTTCGTTTGAGCTAACCGATAGGTCTTCTCTGTGATCAATGGTGACTTTAAAATAAACGGGTTCATAGCAATTAGGCTGTTTTAACCTTTCGCACGGTTTTTTTTACGGTTGGTTTCTTTTCAGGGGCGGGAGCTGGCGCAACTTCTTCTTTGCCTGCTACCGCGAATCGAGCTTGAAAACTCTCTACTGCGTCTGGGGTTAACAAGACTTTTTGAGCTCGAGCAACATAATATGTTGTTAAGTTATCTGCTGGACACACAAAGACGTTTGGCATGTTGTTGGTAGCTCGAAGTAACATCGGTTCACTCTTGCCAACGACGATCAATACAGCTTTGGATACAATTTCCATTGCACCCAAGAAACTTACGATCTCAGAAGTCTTTCCTTTTACTTTCTCCAGTCCATCTACGATCACAACTTTTCCGTCATTTGCTTGCATCGCAAGTGCAGTCTCTAGTGCACGGCGTCGCATTGTCTTACTCATGGAAAGTTTCCAGTTAGAAACACCACGAGGTCCGTGTGCAACTCCACCTCCGACGAACAAGGGAGCGGATTGAGCACCATGGCGGGCTCGGCCGGTTCCTTTTTGCTTGTACCATTTGGATTTTGTCATGAGAACTTCACCACGAGTCTTGGTTGCGGCGGAACCTGAGCGCTGGTTCGATAAGAACACACGCACTGCTTGGGCAACGATTTTTGGATGCGCTGCATTATCAAACAGGGAGATATCTGTATCTGCTGTCTTTTTTCCGGTAATTGTATAAGTTGCCAATTTCATAAAGGTTATTCTGGTTGTACTTCACTTGTCACGGGTGCGTCTGTAGGTTCTACAGTGGTCGTATCTTCCTCGGCTACTGGTGCTTCTTCTGTTGTAGGCTGTGCTACTGGAGCTTCCATGGCTTTGACAGCGTCGGTAGAAAGTAATCCATCAAAGGAGGTACTCTCTACTTTGGTAATCAAAACGATGCCATTCATTGCGCCTGGAACTAAGCCTTTTACCCAGACTTCACCGGTTTGCTCATTCAAAGCTACAACTTGAAGTCCTTCTACGGTTACTCGTTCATTTCCAGCTCGACCAGCCATGCGTTTGTTTTTGTACACACGACCTGGAGTTGTTCCAGCACCGATAGAACCTGGTGCGCGTTCACGGTCGGCTTGTCCGTGTGTTCGTGATCCACCTTTAAATCCATGGCGTTTCACAACACCGGTAAATCCAGAACCTTTACTGGTTCCAGTCACTTTTACGATGTCACCCAATGAAAGAACTTGCTGTGGTGCAATTTTTGTACCGATAGCGAGTGTTAAATCGGCATCCGATGCAGTTACTTCACAGACTTTGCGAAAACCTACAGAAACGCCAGCTTTTTCGAGGCTGGCACGCTGAGGTTTATGCATGTTTTTTAGTTTTTTGACAGATCCACCGATTTGGATTTTACCTTCGGTGCTTGCTTTGCCTACAACCATACAGTCATCGGCTTTTAACACCGTGACAGGAATACGCTTCCCGGATTTGGTCCAGGCTTGCGTCATGTGTCGTTTGGTCGCAAGTATCTGATTGATCATACTGTTTTTTTCCAAAAAAAATCCGCCCCACAAAGGCGGTTTCATCTGCCTTTGCGTATCACTCACCAACTGGTGTTCGATGTGTGCGATATACGCATGTCATTGTTTTGATTGTTAAATCAAAAGGCAAAAGTCAAACAAGTTAACTTTTACATTTTAATTTGAATTCCGACCCCTGCCGGTAATTCCAAATGCATGAGTGCATCAATGGTCTTGCTGGTTGGTTCCTCAATATCGATCATACGTTTGTGCGTACGAACTTCAAAATGCTCTTGAGCATTTTTATCAGTATGAGGAGATGTTAATACGGTGAATTGCTTTTTGTGAGTAGGCATTGGTACAGGACCAATGACTCGAGCTCCAGTAGAGAGAGCTGTCTCTAAAATCTTTTTGGCTGCACTATCCACCACTCGATGATCAAAAGATTTTAATCGAACGCGAATGCGTGGTTTGCCGGTGGTTGGTTTTTGAGTTGCCATACCAAATATTAACTAGGTTCTTACTGTCAAAGAGCAAGAAAAATATTATATACCAGCCTTTCTCTGGTGACAAGAGGCGATCTAGAGGAAGAACATGGTCGATTACCTAGAGTTCTTTTCCACTATTCACTTGTTCCAAAAGGACTGGCTGCGTTTTTTCATTGACTAGAAAAATAGTACTAGACTGTTGAAATTGCTCTTCAATTTTTGTATGTGAATATTCTCGAAGGAATAGCGAAGAAGAGTGTGTAAACAGTTCCTGCAATCCTTTTTCTTCTACCCGTTGTCTAGAGAACAACACAGTGCTTTGATTCGTTTCTAAATTTAAACGAACTAACTCCTCTATCCCAGGCTCTGTGACCTCGATGCTATTAAAGGGAGCAAGGGTTTGTCGAATGAGATAGAGAGCATTGCCACGAAGGACGGGACTAAAAATGCTACCTTGGTAACTCTGCAATACCATTTCTGATAGATCGGACACACGTACCCGTTTTACGGTGGAATCTGCATCAAATTTGGAATCAAGTACTAACAATTGGTCAGAAGTGCTCCAGTCAATCACGAAGTTTCCACCACCATTTCCTACCTGAAACGGAAGCTCTGCTAATTTTTTTGTTCCTAAGTCTAGAATGGCTGACTGAGCTCCTTCATACTGAAGAATGGACAACAGAAGTTTCGTTTTATCCGGAGAAAAACGCGGATTCCCATATCCCCACACATTTATTACTCCAGTTGACAGCTTTTCTTCTGTAAGAGGAGTTGAATATACCAGAGTTGGTGTCTTTGTCTTGATGTCATACATCCAGATACTATCACTGGAAGTGATTGCTAGCGTTAAACCATCCGGAGAGAATCCAACTGCCCGTAGCATCACCACATAGTCACTCTGGGTTATCCTTCGAATCGGAATTTCAAATAGTACATTCCTGGAGTTATTTTTTAGGTCATAAAGAACCACAGTATTGGGTGTGATAATTGGATAGCTAGCCGAATTGATTTCTGGTTCACCCTCAAGGGTAGCGAGTTGCATCGACGTAGGGTTGTACGAAAAAGCAGTAACTTTTCCAGATCCATACGATATTGGTTGGTTCCCTTTTGAAATCCGAATGACTGAATTTGCGCGCAAAAATAGTCCATCCCCTTCCATTTCTGTTAGTGGAGAGGCTGTAGGAGTATTGGAAGGTTCTGGTGCGATTACGCCACCTTGTCGATTAGTGAATGTCGGAGGGACTAAAAATAGATAGTTTATTAACAATGCAAGACCACCTAAAGCTACTACGACACAGGCAAGTAGGACCCAAAGAATCCTCTTATTTTGTGGTTGTGGTAATGATACCTGCTGTTCACCTACTGGCTCGGGAGAAGGCACTACGGTTGATTGAGAAGAATTGTTTGATTCCATAATTATCACTATAGCTGTAGTATCCTATCCTACCAAAAACCCCCCGCATAAAGCGAGGGGTTTTATTTGTTTCTTCGTTATCAAGACTATTTAAGAATCTTGGTGATTGCTCCAGCTCCGACGGTGTGACCACCTTCTCGGATAGCGAAACGCAATCCTTCTTCCAAAGCGACAGGCACAATTAACTTTACAGTCATCTTGGCATTGTCACCAGGCATAACCATTTCGACACCTTCTGGTAATTGGATTTCTCCAGTTACGTCAGTGGTTCGAATGTAGAACTGAGGTCGATATCCCTTAAAGAATGGGGTGTGTCGTCCACCTTCTTCTTTGGTCAAGATATAGACTTCTGCTTCAAATTCGGTATGAGGTTTCACCGATCCTGGTTTGGCGAGGACCATACCACGCTCGATATCATCTTTTTCAATACCTCGAAGCAGAACTCCGACGTTGTCTCCAGCTTGTCCTTGATCTAATTGCTTACGGAACATTTCGACTCCGGTAACAATACTCTTGCGAACATCTTTGATACCGACAACTTCAATTTCTTCGTTGATTTTGACTTGTCCGCGTTCGATACGTCCGGTGACGACAGTTCCACGACCTTTGATCGAGAAAACGTCTTCAACAGGCATCAAGAATGGCTTGTCGAGTTCACGAACTGGATCTGGGATCCATTCGTCAACGGCATCCATTAATTTCATGACTGCTTCTTCGTAGGTGGCATCACCTTCCAAAGCTTTGAGTCCGGAAACTCGGATGACTGGAGTGTTATCTCCATCGAATCCATATTTCTTTAACAAATCACGAACGTCCATTTCCACGAGATCGAGAAGCTCTGCATCATCGACCATGTCGACTTTGTTCAAAGCAACGACGATTCGAGGAACGTTCACTTGTTTTGCTAAGAGAATGTGTTCTCGAGTCTGAGGCATTGGTCCGTCGGTTGCGGCAACCACGAGAATGGCTCCGTCCATTTGAGCGGCACCAGTGATCATGTTCTTGATGTAGTCAGCGTGACCTGGAGCATCAATGTGAGCATAGTGTCGTTTTGCAGTCTCGTACTCTTGGTGCGAGATGTTAATGGTGATTCCACGAGCTTTTTCTTCAGGAGCATTGTCGATCTGATCGTAGTTACGTGCTTCTGCTAATCCTTTTTTTGCAAGTACGTGTGTAATTGCAGCAGTAAGAGTTGTCTTACCGTGGTCTACGTGACCGATAGTCCCGATGTTGACGTGGAGTTTGTTGCGTTGGAATGTCGCCATAATGTTGTATTCCTTTGATAATAATTTTTTACTATAATACTGCGAACCTTTATTGTACTAGATTATTTATAATTTAAAAGCGGTTTATACTCTAGTTTCTTCTTGAACTAATAAATTTATCTTTTCTTTGTTCTATATCAAACAAACTCAGTAGTTCATTCCCAATAGCATAAAGTGCTGAATTTAACTGACCTCTTTTTTCCGAACTTGTATTCCATTCTGCAGTTAGTGCAACGGCATCTTGCTCGGCGGCAATAATTGTTTCTGTTAATTCTAGGTTAAAACCCCGAATTGCAAGCAGGGCGAGATGAGAACCAACATCTTCGATAGAGAGCAATGCATCCAAAAAGTTTTGCATGTTCTCAACGCTATAACGAGAACCCCTCGACCAGTATCCATCTATCTTCACCTTTTTAGATACTTCTTCCCTTCGCTCTTCTATTCTCTTTGTATCTTTTCTCATTCTCCCAAACTGACCATTTCGTAACTGAAAGTAGAGTGACAAAGGATGTGTGTTCTCAGTCATACACTTATGCTGCCCTACCTGTTGGTTTATTCTTCTCTACGATCTTTGCAGAAATGTTTTGTGGGACTTCATCGTAGTGAGAAGGAATCATCACGGATGCTGCGCGTCCCTGAGTCATGGATCGAAGCGTGGTGACATATCCCTGCATTTCAGAGAGTGGTACCAATGCTCGGATAACAACTGCAGTTCCGCGTTGATCAGATCCTTGGATTTGAGCACGCTTACTCGAAAGATCACCAATCACATCACCCATGAATTCTGACGGGGTTGTAACTTCTACTTGCATGATTGGTTCCAGTAAGACGATGTCTGCTTGCTTGACTGCAGACTGCAATGCCATGGATCCAGCGATCTTAAAGGACATTTCTGACGAGTCAACTTCGTGGTAACTACCATCGAAACAGGTGACTTTCACGTCAACTAATGGGTATCCCGCAAGCACACCATTCTCTAAGGCTTCACGAACACCTTTTTCAACTGCAGGAACGAATTCTCGAGGAATAACACCACCGACAATTCCGTTAACCCATTCGTATCCCGTTCCACGATCTTTGGGTTCCACACGGAGCCAACAGTGACCGTATTGTCCACGTCCACCCGATTGACGAATGTACTTTCCTTCAGCTTCGGCAACTTGCTTAATGGTTTCACGATATGCAACTTGTGGGGCACCGACATTGGCTTCGACGTTGAATTCGCGCTTCATGCGGTCCACCAGAATTTCCAAGTGGAGTTCACCCATTCCGGCAATTGTGGTCTGTCCGGTTTCATCATTATGGGCAACTTTAAAGGTTGGATCTTCTTCTAACAGTTTACCTAAGGCGAGTCCCATCTTTTCTTGGTCATTCTTGGTTTTGGGTTCGATTGCCATGGAGATAACAGGATCGGCAAATGAAATACCTTCCAAACGAATTGGGTGGTTTTCATCACACAGCGTATCCC
>JAGOVC010000056.1 GCA_018060955.1 Candidatus Woesebacteria bacterium
AAGTGGGCGCTATGATGTTCCTATTCAATTGTGTGTCGCTTGTAATCTCCGTACTGTATCTGTATGGAGCTGTTCGTTTTCTGTTGCCCCAAGTACTACGTGCATCCAAACAGCCAGAATGTACAGAAGTGCGTCGAGGATCCCGACGGGGTGGTTTTGTCCGTAAAGATGAAGCGTTAAAGGCAGCAGTTGTGTATGCCTTGCTATTTTTCCTCTCGATCATTGCCATCATTTCAACCCTGTTTCCGGCTCTCCCCAAGATGTTGTTAAGTTCCATGTAAAAAATCCCTCATTGAAAAAGTGAAGCTTACGGTAAAAAATAATGGTCATGTCATTTTTCATCGCATTACGCTGGTATCTATTGTTTGTTGTTCTGACGGTAGTTGCGTCGATCTTGTTGCTTCCTACAACCCTGACAATTAACCCAAAACTTGATCAGCTGTGCAAACGAGCATGGGTTCCGATGCTCTGTCGCAGTGTTCCCCAGACGCCGATTACCATCAACCGGCCGAAACTTGCATTCACCGTTTTTGGGAAAACATTTGCGCGTGATTTAAACTATGTGTACGGTCTCGACATTAACGGTGGAATGCAACTAACGCTACGTGCCAATCTCAAAGCCGTTCCCGCAGATCAACACGCAACAACATCCGCAAGAGTGCAGGAAGTATTGTCCAAGCGCTTAGCGGATTATGGAATAAAGGATGCACAGTTTGTCACACTAACCCAACCAGACGCGGTGCAGTGGGATATTAATCTGCCTCCGCAGGGGAACATGGAAACGGTCAAGGCACTGCTGGGGACAACAGCAAACCTAGATTTTCGAGAATTTAAACCTGCAAGTGGCTCCGCAACTGCTACACCCTCGGCTCAAGTGAATGACTACCGTCCTACTGATCTGACAGGAGATGATCTCTTGCAGGCAACCCTCCTACGGGATCCAACCTCGGAGTATCCAATGGTAGGAATTGCGTTTACTTCCACAGGTACGCAGAAATTTGCGACCTTAACACGCAATAACATCGGAAAACCTTTAGCGATTTTCTTGGATGACTATCCCATTAGCGTCCCGCGAGTGGATAACGAAATCACCGACGGTCGGGCAATGATTCGGGGTGACTTCTCAGAAGATCAAGCCCTCTCGTTGGCAGCTGTCTTAAATTCTGGACCACTTCCCGTTGAAGTAGGGGTGGTATCGATGCAAACAGCCGAACCCTTCTTGGGTCGTCAAACCCTCTCACTGCTCTTGAAAGCCGGTGGTGTTGGACTATTTGCCTCGGCATTGGGTCTTCTACTGCTCTATCGCCTCAAAGGAATCCTTGCGAGTCTCGTAATAGTATTTTTAATACTGCTCTCACTTGCACTCTACAAGCTCTTGTTGATACCAATCACGATGGCGGGTATCGTGGGTTTCTTCTTGTCACTTTGTATTGCTGTCGATACCATCATTGTTGGCTTAGAGCGACTTCGTGATGAAGAAATGTTAGGCGCAGGGAGATCACTCCCAGCAATCTTAGCGCTGACCTATAAGAAGAACAAAGCGACTGTATCCGATGCAACTGTTTTTATTTTGGCGATGTGTTTCTGTCTAGCCAATCCCTTTGACTGGTCGTTTCTCGTACAGTCTTCCGTAGCTCGAAGCTTTGGAGTAACGTTGGCAATTGGAATTCTGTTAAACGCAATTCTTGGAAATCTGTTACTCAAAGTCTTGTTAACTCTCTTTTATCGTCCAAAGGCAGGTACATCATGACACGCAACGGAATTCTCTCCAGCAACAGTAGCGCCTATTTGATCGTCACGGCATTATTGTTAGCTGTCTGCGCGGTGCTCATCTGGCGGTTTCCACTGCGCCTTGGAATCGAGTTTGTTGGTGGTGTGGTTCACGAGGTTCGGATCGAGACCCAAGAGGAACGCGTATCGACTACCGCGATCACCGCAGCAGTTTCCCCAATCGCCGAACCTGTTTCTATCGTGGGGACAGGGGAGTCCCAATTTCGCTTAGAATTCCTGACACTGAGTGAAGAGAAACAAAAAGAAATAGAACAGGCTCTAGCCCCGTTAGGAACGGTAAAAACGGTGCAGTTCTCCCGAAAGGATCCAACAGTGGCTCCCACGCTACAACGACAAGCAGTGATGACCATCGGAGTCGTACTTGTTATGGTACTCGTCCTCATTGGCGTGCGGTTTAAATCACTTCCTTTTGCAGTAGCATCACTTTTCGCGGCGTTCCATGATCTCGTTATTCTGCTTGCTGTTAGTAGTGTCTTAAGTCACGTGACAAACTTTAGTGCGGATATGTTGTGGGTGATTGCAATGGTGACAGGATTTTGTTTTTCAACCCATGACACTCTGGTTATCTTAAACAGACTAAGAGAACTACAAAAGGTATCACCAGCGACTCCTCTCTCATTACTTGCAGATCAAACGCTCAGAAGTACGATCGTACGTAGCCTTCGTATGGGTCTACTTACCTGTGCAGTCCTGCTCTCTCTTGTTGCCATTGGTCCTGCAAGTTTGCAAGCATTTGGGATTCTTTTATTCTTGAGTGTCGTAGTGGGAATGTACTCTAGCTTCTTTGTAGTATTACCCGTTCTTGTACTGGAAAAATCTTTCGTGAGAGTTAGACATTCTTAGCTTCCAAAACGAAATACTCATACTGTATGACTCTAAGTAGTCGTTCTCGGGATGATATAATCGATGCACTTTAACTGGAGAATGTTATGCGTTCTGAAAAGAGTGCCCCTAAAGTGACACATGACCCTGATCAACTTGGAAATTTCGATTTACTACATTCGATCGATTTTGCAAATCTTGTAAACCCTTGGACCGTCTACGTTGATGCTGCGAAACTTACTGTTATGCAAAGAATCGCTACACAACAAGGATTACGGTTGAGAGTCTACGGATTTGGAGTCGATGTAAGAGATGCAGCAGGTGGGATTGATGTAGTAGGTCCCAATAAAACAAAAGTGGATGTTATTGGTAACTTGGCTGAACGCAAACTGTTCTGGAAAAAGATGGAAGAGGAAATCAAAAGCTAGATGTGAATTATTTTCTAGCAATTAATGTCAAGTCTGTTCTTACAATCTTGAAGGTGTTAACTAAGTATTATACACGCTAACAATACCCCAAAGAAAGTCGTTGATTTTTTAACCCTCTTGAGGTTAAATCTATTTTTAAAAGCTAGTTGGAGGATCAACTATGGCAATGATCTCTTTTGAAACACAGGAACGCCCCTTTTCGTTCATGGATGATGCAAAAGCAGCAGCTGTAAAAGAGAATAATGGCGATTTAGCATTGACTCCAGATGAGTTGATTACTCACTGGGTAGGTTTAGAAGAAGCAGCACGCCGATTAGGTGCACGAAGAGGAGCAATCCGCCAATAATCTCCTGACTACGTTATGACACATAAAACCCCGCTTCATCGCGGGGTTTTTTTTATCCCACTCTTCTCGTACAATCAGCCTAGTATCTTGCTATCATCACCCTATGATCCTTCTTTCTGGTTCCTCCAACATCTCCTTGGCTCAAAAAATAGCTGAACACTTGGGTCAGCCACTCGGCAGTATCGAGTCCTCCACCTTTGCCAATGGTGAACGGCGCGTATGGGTGAAAGAAGAAGTGAAGGGGAAAGATGTCGCACTCATTCAAAGCTTTAGTGAGCCCGTGGATGCCCATATCATTGAATTCTCCCTCATTGTGGATGCGCTCTTTCGATTAGGTGCTCGTCGTGTCTTTGCGGTGATCCCGTGGTTTGGATACAGTTTGCAAGATAAGTCATTCCGTCCGGGAGAACCGATTGCCGCAAAAGTGATCGCAACGATGCTAGGGAGTCTCTCCATCTATCGCTACATTCTTTTAAACCTGCATAACAACAGTAGTGCGGGATTCTTTCAAAACCCAACCTCCGTATTGTCTTCTGATTCCGTCTTTGAACAAGAGATCAAAGCCTTAGGGAAGGACACCGTTCTCGTGTCCTCTGACTTTGGAGGCTTAAAGAAGGTGGGACTCTTTTCCCAACGACTTAATCTTCCGTTTGCCAATATTGATAAACGACGGGATTTAGTAACGGGGCAAGTATTAGCCCATTCCATCTCCGGAGATGTGGAAAACAAGACTGCAGTAATTCTCGATGACATCATTAATTCTGGTTCCACTGCAATTGAAGCTGCTCGAATTGCCCGAGAGCATGGAGCAAAAAAGATTCTAATGCTTGCTACACACGCACTCCTTGCCGGGGATGCCAGTCAACGTCTCCAAGAGAGTGAGATTGATGAAGTCATTGTGACCGATACTGTTGACTCCTCAGCAAAACGATTTCCAAAACTTCGCGTATTATCAATATCCCATTTAATTGCCGATGAACTGGCACAGTGGTCCAAATAACTATGCCATTCTGGAATAAAAGAGACCAATCAGGTGGGCATGATAAACCAAAAAGAAGAGAAAGTGGGAATACCGACCCATATCCGATAGAGCTGGTTGGAAGCCCTGAATTCCAAGCTCGAGTAAAACGACTTTCAGCGGTGCTTGCCGCTTCACTCAATCAAACGGAATGGGCTGCTAATATTGACAATCTCAAGACTTCCAGTGGCTACCTTACAGCTTTGACATGGGCAGTGTATAACGTTTTAAGCCAAGAGAATGGAGCGGGTCAAACGCACCGAGGAGATCCCTTTGCATATCTACCCAGTGATGAAAATACTTCTCCTGGAACCATGAAAGCGTATCTACAACTTCGGCCTGAAAACAAAGCTGCAACCGAGGCGATTGCCACATCAATTCAGACTCAAATAAAAAAAAGAGGTATGCAACTCGCTGGGAAATTTGATCGCTTTCCTGAGAGCAACCGACGTGATCGCATTGTCTTTTACTTTCACCCAGAAGATCGTGGAAAGATCCTTCCATTGTTGTCGGAGCTTGCCAGTGATCTTGTTACGGACCCGGGGCCGTTACGTGACATTTCCCCTCAAGTGAGTTCCGGTATCAATTATGCAGTTGATCCAAATAAAGCATGGAACACTTTTGTTTCACTATGTATCCCAGAAGACGGGAAATATGTTTTTTCCTATCGCCGAATGTTTGCATTCTTTTCGGCGATTGAAGTTGCACAGCATATTTTAAATAGTCGAGGAAAAGATCAGAAATCAAAGGAGTTGCAGCAGTACATCTCGGCTGTTGCCGAAGCAGTCAAGGATTTTAACAAGGATCCTCAAGAAGCATATGCAAAATTTATGAAGAGGATGAATCCTCGAGGCTAGCCGCGTTATGCTATACTTTCAATTGAATTGCAGCGGAAGAGCACCCAACTCTTCTTCCTAAAAAGGAATGCAGGTGTGGACATCAATAGTACTAACACATCCGGATGACAGCCGTAATCAACTGTTATCAATCAAGGTCATTGGCAACACCAATGATAAAGAACGGTGGTACCGCGTAATCACGCCCGTTTGTACATAACGTTTGTTGTGTATGGATGGGTTTTTTTATAGGGAAAGGTATGACCGCAGAAACATATAGCTTCTCACTAGGTGCAGAAAACTTTCGAATTCCTAGTACGGTTGGCTACGAAGAATTGATTTCTACTCTAGGGATACAAATTATCGATCTCATCCTTGCCTATGGAAATAACAGCAGTTGGGAAGAACTTGTCCAGCAGTCAAAAAACACACGTTTGCGAACAGGACATCAAACACTAGAAGACTTTCGTGCGGATACTATTATGAATGCATGTAAACAATTATCATTATCGCAAGGACGCTATTCAATTAATCAAACGGAGTAACTATGAAATATTCAACTCTCTATGGAAAAACCAATAAAAACGATGTGGGTGGTTCCCAATTCATCAGTCATCAGCTACTGACGCGCGCAGGGTTTGTTCAGGAATCCACTGCAGGTCGTTACTATTTCCTGCCATTAGGTTGGAGAGTACATGACAAGATCAAAGCCATCATTAAAGAAGAAATAGATGCCGTTGGTGGACAGGAAATGATCACTCCGGTATTACATCCTATTGAATTATGGGAAGAAACAAACCGGACCACGTCGGTTGGTTTTGAACTCATGTCCATTCAAGATGCTCGCGGTGCAAAGTTTGCATTAGGAGGAACAGCAGAAGAAATGTTTGTTGATTCCGTTCGCAAACTACAACTCTCGTATCGCGACCTTCCGTTAAACCTGTATCAGTTCTCAACAAAGTTTAGAGACGAGAAGCGTGCCCGTGGTGGACTCTTACGAGTTCGAGAATTCGTGATGAAAGATGCATATTCCTTTGATCGAACCCAAGAGGAATTTGCAAAAGTGTACGAACAAATGGCCCAAGTATATAGTCGCATCTTTTCAAAAATTGGGCTCTCAACCCTTAAAGTCGAAGCAGACAATGGCTATATCGGTGGGGAATACTGTCATGAATATCAAGTCGAATCCGAAATCGGAGAAGGACGGTTTTTTGTGAGCCAAGATGGTAGCTATGTTGCGCATGAGGATGTCGCCAAGTTTAAACGGGATGAGAAAAACGTGACGGACGACCTAAAAGACTATCAAGAAATCGATGCCGTACGTGGGAACACCATGGAAGATGGTGTAGCT
>JAGOVC010000057.1 GCA_018060955.1 Candidatus Woesebacteria bacterium
CCTAAGTACATGTTACCGACACTAGTGACGGGTCCGATGAACGCCGGATCTCTATCCATTAAGATTCCACGAGCGATCAGCGCATCTCTTCCCTGATCTCCGAGAAATTGCATCGTGGAGCGTAATCGATAAAAGCGTAGGAATGTTCCAAGAGCTAAAAAAAACAAAAATAGTACTACGACACTTTTTCTTTTAGTAAGGACACTACTAATCATAGAAATCTTTTGAAAATAACTATTTTCATTTCTTAGCTGAGCGCCAAATTACCTTTGAGTAGATCGTATAATTTACGACCATCCCAATTGCTGTTGCACAGACTAGCCATGCAGTTTTTGAGAGTGAAGTCTGACCGGTAAGACCGGTACCAATACTTACCACGAGTAATTGGATTGCAACGGCTGCAAATGAGCTAACGTTGAATTGAAGAAATTTTAGCAACGTTGAAATCGCATCGGTGCTTTGTCTATCTTGGAATGTCCACGAGTTATTGAGAATGAAATTAGATATAATTGCAAACTCCGCACCGATGGCTGATGCCAATCCAGATGCATTGACAAAACCTAAGAAAGGCAAGGTAGAAATCGTTTCAGCCAACGCATACACGGTGTTAATTCTTGACAGTATAAAAAGCAAACTGAAATTAATTATGAATCCAATTCCACCCACTACTCCAAATTTAAACAATCGCGAAACAATAATTTCTTTATACCGGGCAGTCAAAATGTACAGTAGCGCATGCTTAATGTAATCCGGTCCAAGTTTGGATTTTCCGATTTTTCTGTCAACAAATTGAATAGGAACTTCAACAACCTTAAACCCTCGGCGAACGGCTTTATGCAAAAAACCAATTTGGAATGTATACCCGGTGAATTGTTGGTCAGCCATCTCCGCTTCGACTGCCATAAAAACTGACTTTCGAATGGCTCGATATCCGGTTGTCCAATCGCGAATTGCAAAGTGTGTAAGGACAACAGTATTTACTAAGTTCCCCACTACGCTTAAAAACTTCCGATCAAATCCCCAGTCATCTGGAATAGATCCGCCTTTGATATAGCGTGATCCCAATACTAAATCAGCTCCCGAATCAATCGCCGCGATGAAATCCGGAATTCGTTTCGGATCATGCGAAAAATCTGCATCAAACTCAAAGATGATATCTGCTCCTAGCGAGTCGAATGCGTATCGCATCCCAAGTAGGTAAGCAAGTCCAAGTCCTTGTTTCTTTTTATTGGAGAGAAGATGGACGTTGTCAAAAGTTCGTTCAAATTCTTTGACTACTTTTCCTGTTTCATCGGGACTACTGTCATCCACCACTAACACATGCATATCCCAATGCGGGACCAATTTAAACACCTCTTGGAGGGAGGGAATCATTTTGGAAATGTTTTCTCGTTCGTTGTAGGTTGGGATGATGATGATGGCTCGTTGTTGTGCCATAAAATTGAACCGACTCTATCAATACGGTCTCACAAAATACTGGACTTGGGAAAGTATTGACGACCAAAAAAGCCTAAAATTATTATAGCATTTCTGCTTGTAGTTCTGCCTCCACCATAATCTTCACTAATTCTTTGAAGGAGGTTTTGGGAACCCATCCAAGTTTCTCTTTTGCCTTGGTGCTGTCACCAATGAGGAGCTCGACTTCCGCTGGTCGATCATAACGAGAATCGTGTTCAATCACTGATTCCCAGTTATCTACTCCTGCCACTGCACACGCTTCCTGAACAAACTCGCGTACAGAATGCGTTTCACCAGTGGAAATGACGTAGTCATCTGGTTGATCCTGCTGCAACATCAGCCACATTGCTTCCACGTAGTCTTTGGCATATCCCCAGTCGCGCTTTGCGTCCAGGTTTCCTAATTTAACACTCTGTTGTTTTCCATATTTAATTCGAGCAATTGCATTCGCAATCTTGCGGGTAACAAACTCTAGACCTCTGCGTGGAGACTCATGATTGAACAAAATTCCGGACACTGCATAGAGGTTGTAGGATTCTCGATAATTGACGGTTATCCAATGACCATAGACTTTCGCAACTCCGTAAGGAGAACGTGGGTAGAATGGCGTTGATTCTTTTTGAGGCACGGCTTGGACTTTTCCAAACATTTCTGATGACGATGCCTGGTAGAAACGTGCTTGCGGACACGAGACATGGAGCGCTTCCAACATTCGCGTCACTCCGATGCCTGTAAATTCACCTGTAAGAACTGGCTGTTCCCAAGATGCGTGCACAAACGATTGAGCCGCTAGGTTATATACCTCATCCGGCTGAATTTTGTCGAGAGCTCGGGTCATCGAGTGCTGGTCTAATAAATCACCTGAAATCAATTCAAAGTTTTCATTATGGATTGTTTCGCCCAAGCGAGAATAGTTGAGTGTACTTGTTCGTCGAGTCATGCCGTACACTTTGTATCCTTTTTCTAACAGCAATTCTGCCAGATAGGAACCGTCCTGACCGGTTACCCCAGTAATAAATGCTTTTTTCATATCTAAGAAATCCTTTCTACGTTCGTGCTCTCCACTCCTCAATGATCTTTTGTAACTCGTCATTGATGGAAATCTGTAGTTGCCAACCTAATGATTGTATCTTTCTATTGTCTGCAATGAGTTTAGGCACGTCAAGGGGACGTAATCGAGCTTCATCTTGTTCAACGGTAATTGGAACCGTTGACAGTGAAACTAGCTGATTAACCACCTCTTGCATCTGTATACCCGTTCCGGAACCAATGTTATAGACTTCTCCAACAACTCCTTTTTCCAGTAGCAGAATATAGGCCCGTACCATATCTTTCACACTCGTGAAATCTCTAATACCTTGCAGATTTCCTACTTCAAGTGTTTGCTTCTTTCCTTGTTCGATCTCTACAATCTGCTTAACAAACGATGGCACGGCAAAATCGCCTGTCTGCCGAGTACCGATATGATTAAACGGTCGAGCTCGCACGATATTAAGCTTGTAACTCAAGTAATAGCTATTGGAAAGCAAGTCTTGTGTTGTCTTCGAGACCGCGTAGGGATTTACCGGATTAAGACTGACAGTCTCATCGATAAATTCAAGACTTAAATCAACCACCCCATACTCTTCCGCAGAACCAATGCTTAGGAAACGAGCGTTTGGACAAATTGCTTTCACTCCATCCAGTAAATTTAACTGCAGGTTAATATTGTTGGTAAAAAGCTCGAGTGCCTTTTCAAAACTTTTCCCTACATACGCAAACGAGGCGAGATGGAAAATCCAATCGGGTTTAACCGTTTGAAGTAACGTTTGTGTTGCATCCCCATCGGAAAGATCTACTTGTATATAGTGATCATCGGGAAGGAATTTAACATTCTCCGGAGGTGGAGAAAAAGTTGTGGAGTAAATTGTGGTGTAGCCCTGAGCTAGTAGTTCCTCAATTAAATGAGATCCAGCAAAGCCAGTTCCCCCTGTAACTAAAATGCGTGGTTGATCAGTTGGCATAGAGCTTTACAATCCAATCCCAATATATTGTAACCCAGTCTTCTCAATTGTACCCCTCGCATACTGATTTCGCGTATCAATCACTGTTGCAGTTGAGGAAACAAGTTGTGCAATCGATGTTGCGGATAAGTCACTGTACTCTTTCCATTCTGTTAAAAGCAGCACCACATCGGCACCTCGTAATGTTTGCGTGACATCCGCATTGAGAGAAAACTGTGTGGATTCCTCTAAGCCTTCTTTAGAAAACCATGATTTGGCAGCTTTCAGCGCCATTGGGTCCGTTGCAACGACACTAGCTCCGGAATGAAGTAGCAATGGGATTACTTTGGTACTTGGTGCTTCCCGCATATCATCGGTGTTGGGTTTAAAGGAGAGTCCTAACACTGCAACCTTCTTGCCGGAAAATCCTCCAACTGTCTGCTCAAACTGTCGCAGTAGTTTTACAATGCGTTCTTCATTCAATTGGTTGATGGTTACCATTAGGTTGTCTTCTTGACCTACTGCACGTGCATACGCCGCTAATTCTTTAACGTCTTTCGGGAAACAGCTACCGCCATACCCCAAACCTGGATACCAGTAATGACTACCGATGCGCTTATCCAATCCAATTCCTTTGATGACTTCTTCAATGTTGGCTCCATTCGCTTCGCATAAATTCGCTATCTGATTGATAAATGTGATGCGGGTAGCTAAATAGGCATTCGCTGCATATTTACACATCTGAGCACTGTCAGGATGCATGACTAAGATTTTGGAAGTAAGCGGTTCATGCAGTGCTTTGAGAACCTTTACCACGCTTGGAACAGTAGCCCCAATGATGACTCGATCGGGATGCAAGGTATCAGCAACCGCAGAGCCTTCTTTGAGAAATTCCGGCAGGGAGACGACATGAAAAACTTTGGACTTCCCTTCTAGTGCCTCTTTCATTTTTTGTTCAACCTTGCCACAGGTGCCTGGTGGAACAGTACTCTTGATTGCCACAATCGCATCTTCTTTTAAAAATGGCGCCAGGGTCTCTGCCGCAGAATAGACAAAGCGAAGATCTGCTTGACCATCTGGAGCAGAAGGAGTTCCAACCGCAATCATAATGACATCTGCACTGGAAATTGCTTCTTTGTAGGAAGTTGTAAAGGAAAGTTTCTTTTGACTCATTCCCTTGAGTAAGAGTTCTTCTAAGTCTGGCTCAAAAAATGGGACCTTCCCAGTTTTTAAACTCTCAATGCGTTTGGGATCAATATCTAACCCTGTTACCTGATTTCCTAACTTGGCAAAGACAGCTGCAGAGACGACACCTACAAAGCCCGTACCTATAATGGTAATATTCATATGAAAAGGAATATACCAATAAAAAGAATACTTGTCATATGCCAGTACTTAATGGTTTAGAATCTGACTTCGGCTCAGAAGTAGAGTCGAATAATCGAAATGAACGCGCAAAACAGTTGATCACAATTGCTTTGAACAGACTGAAAGATAAAATTAATCAACGAATCCCTGAGGCTACTCGAAGGGAATTAGAAGATCCGCTGCTCAGACATAATCTTTGTCATATTGTGAATGGTGGATCCGTTATAGAGATGATGAATGCTTTCAAGGTTCCTGGAATTGCTTATCGCGTTGATGTAAATAAAGCATCAAGTCCGTTACTTGAAAAATCTTGGGCATTTCACGTCGTTGGACTTTTTTGTTTGGATGATAATTCTGAAGACGAAAATGCGCTTTATGCTGTAATAGACCAGACAACAATAGATCCAACAACTGGAGAATACTTTATTGCAACTGGCACACTAGATGAGATTCAAAAAACGACGGAAAAAACATTTGGCGGTTTCTGGGAGTTTAAAAAACAATTAAGAACCAGTGCAGGAAAAACATTCAGTGTTCAGTCAAAAATGAAAGGATCTGCAGAACTGATTGAACAAGATACGCCAGTAAATTTTGATACACACATGTACACCTACCACTTTGATAGTCAGACACAAAAACCTCTTGGAATCCGTGCAAATTATATGCTTAATTCTAGAATCCCTGTAACCTATTTTGAAACAATCTAATGACAATCCACTTCTTAACTCTCTTTCCATCCATGTTTCAAGGTCCGTTATCGGAAAGCATTCTGAAGCGTGCAGTCGATAAAGGTATTGTGACTTTTAATGTGGTGAATATTAGAGACTTCTCCTCGGACAAACATCACACGGCAGATAACCCCCCGTACGGCGGAGGCCCTGGCATGGTCATGATGATCGAACCCATCGACAAAGCATTAGCCTCAATCGGTGCTAAAAAAGGAACTCCGAATCAAAAGATTATTTTATTATCTGCCAAAGGAACTCCCTACACCCAGCCGGTGGCACAGGAACTTTCTTTGATTGACACTCTTATTTTTATCTCTGGTCACTATGAAGGTGTAGATGAACGTGTTGCTCTCCATTTAATTGATGAAGAAGTTCGGATTGGAGATTACGTACTCACTGGAGGAGAATTAGCCTCCATGGTCATCGCTGATAGCGTTGTTCGGCTACTTCCTGGTGCACTTGGAGACGAAAGCAGCAGTGTCGAAGAATCGCATTCCAGTCAAGGTTTCCTTGAGTATCCTCACTATACACGCCCCTCAACCTATAATGGGTGGAACGTTCCCGAAATTCTACTGAATGGAAATCATGCCCAAATTGCCAAATGGAGAGCACAGCAGGCTACTACTGCCACGAATACTTCTTAATTGTTCCCCACATCGCTAGCATCCCGAGAGTATCAAAACCGATATCCATTGGATGTGGCGTTCTTCCTGGAACAAAAGATTGATGAAACTCATCACTTACTGCAAAAAAAAGTGTAAAAATAGCTGCCCGCTTAAATTCTTGAGTTCTAGAACTGGAAAAAGCACGTAGGGCAAAAAGATATAAAACCGCATACACAGTCATGTGTGCCGTTTTTTTGAACACAAAATCTACGACTCCACTCGGAGCTCCTGGCAACACAGATTGTGACGACAGAAAGAAAATTAATGAACACCATAGAGTTAAAGTCATCCAACGAATGGCATAATGTTCACTAATCTTTGTAAATGTCTTGCGCATAAAGTTATTTTAGAAAAGGTATAGGAAATGGAAGTTTACCATGCATCTTGGT
>JAGOVC010000058.1 GCA_018060955.1 Candidatus Woesebacteria bacterium
AAACGTTGACCGGATCATTGTTATCCACACAGTGAATGTTTTTGTGCAAAAGAGTGTGGCACACTCCAGTGAAACGTCGAAGCTATTGTGGGGGTAACTATGGAAGATGTCGGAGTTACCCACTGGCACCGGTGTACTTCTTCAAGGAATAGTTCCACAAACGCGTACTAATAAACAACAACACTCCTGCGGTCGCGATCAGGAAAACTCCACGTAAAAGCGTTCCCTTTCCCAACAGAAACTGTGTCGGGATACTAACGGTAATCAGAGCAACAAAAAAGATTGGAGACAATGCGGTGGGTACATAGCGAAGTAAGTCCACCGGATTGCGAGCGGTGGACATATACAAGGATCCTAACTCCACAAGATTGGAAAGATAACTTCTCCAGAGCAGCAAGGAAATTAAGAAAACATGCACGGCATACAGAATTGCGATGCCTGCTATGCCAGTCAAGAAAAAGAGTGCCCAACGATCCGGGGATAACGTGATTCCCTGACGGTCAGCTAACCAAAACAAAAAAATGATCCCTGCAGACATGCGAATCGTAGAGGCATAGGAAATTTCACTGGTAGTTAACAAGAATAAGGTGTTGATTGGTTTTAGGGCCAAGCTATCAATCTCTCCGTAATGGAGCATCCGTGCAGCTGCAGAAAAGTTTTTGGTAAAGAAGAGATGGAACACCCCAGCGAGTACCCAATATGCGGCGTTGAGCATCTGAATCTCTCCGGATTTCCACCCCGCTACTTGCGACACATTGGATGTTAGTAAGGTGATGGTAATGATGCTGAAACCTCCCCATAAGAAACCGGAGATGACACTGTTGAGAAAGTCCATCCGATAGACCAAGGTTTTGCTCCAATTGGCTTTAAACAATTGCCGATAAATCCTTGCTATCCGTTTCATTGTCCTACTCCACTATAGGCACGTACACCAGCCTTCCAGATCACTCGGTAGAATAAATAGAAGACAGTCAGCCAAATAAATTGCAGACCCAATCGCCACAGGATCGTGGTTCCCTCCGGAATCCCCTGCAAAAATTCAACAGGGATCGGAAGGATCGAAGCAAAGGGGGTAAGGTACACAATACTCTTAAATTGCTCTGGGAAATGGGATAGTGGAATCATCGAGCCCGTGAACAGTAATAAGACGACTTCATAGAGTTCAAATAAGCCTTTAGTCGAGGTAACCCAAATAGCGCTTAAGCCTAAGATCATCGTAAGTAGGAATGAAACCAAGAACCCAAGACAGGCACTGATCAGAAACAGCAGTAACATACCCACCGACTGCGTAATGTGAATCGGAAACCCTGCTATTCGCACACCAATCAACAGAAGTACTGCCCAAAAACCAGAGAGAATTCTCCAGTTTATTTCCCCATAGAACTTCATTTGAAGATACGAGATGGGTTTGAGCAAATAGTTGGAAAGCTCCCCTTTTTGAACGTCCAAGACAGAGACATCAGTTTCCGTGTGCGAAATCAACACGTTGCCACACAGGAGCATGAGTAAGTAATAGGAAATCAACACTTGTAAGTCCGCGACAGAATAAGCAGACGGATTGGAATGAATTTTTGCCATCCAAAAAATGATCAGAATTCCAATTCCGGTACAGTTGACTAGCATCCACACAAAAGACCGCAGCTTATACTGCAGCACATCCTGCATATGGAGTAAAAATAAGGCACCATGTCGTTTCATATCGTACTATCTATTACCAGAACATCGCGAGCTTCAAGGAATACCCCATCTATATGCATCCTACTATCTCCAGCAACATCCAAGCAGATCTTTTCTTTGAGATCAGAGCGATTTACTCATTCTGGTTAGGACATAAATACATCACGAATAACATCTTCAATTTTGGGTTCACTAATTTCAATATCTGCCACCGGCAATGTGGCTAAAATTGTAGAGGCAATGCGTTTGGTTGCATCCCGCTCCACATCGAGCACTACAATGGGATATTCATTCTTTTTGAGAATCCCAAAGGCTGAAAGCGATTTTTCATCCACCTTCTTCTCGAGTCGAAGCGTTATACGCCTCCATTTCGTGTGTTTAGTAATCAAGTCGGTCAATGCACCGTCAAAAAGTACTTTTCCGTGGTCAATCATGATGACCCGTTTGCACAATTCCTTGACGTCCTCCATGTAATGACTAGTCAAGATAATCGTTGCTTCATAGGTTTTATTGTATTCTTTGATAAACTCGCGCATTGAGGCTTGCGCCACCACATCAAGGCCGATTGTTGGCTCATCCAAGAAAAGCACCTTGGGTTGGTGCAGCAGTGCTGCAATCAATTCCATCTTCATCCGTTGACCAAGAGACAGTTTTCGCACTGGCGTTTTCAGCACGCTACCCACATCCAGTAAGTCTACTAAGCGATCCAATGTTTTTTTGAAGTTGGCTTCGTCAATTTCGTAGATTTCTTTATTTAGCAAAAAAGTGTCGATTGCAGGAAGGTCCCACCACAGTTGATTTTTCTGTCCCATCACCAATGAGATTTGCCGCAGGAATTCCCGCTTACGTTCGAAAGGTGTATAGCCTAATACCTTCACTTTACCTTCTGAGGGATAAAGTAACCCAGAAAGCATCTTCAAAGTGGTGGTTTTCCCCGCACCATTTGGACCGATAAATCCAACTAGTTCACCACTATCGATGGCAAAAGATACTCCATCCACTGCCGTCATCGGGATTGTTTTCCGATGGAAAAATGACTGAACCGAGCCCCAGAATCCAGGGTCCTTTTGGGTAATTTGGAAAGTTTTTGAGAGATTTTTGACAGAAATCACGGACATAGAGTCTTACATTGTATCACCGTGACGGCTTGTCGGTATCTGGAGTATACTATGCCCATGGCATACTACTCCCCCTACCAACCCGATAAAAACGATTTTAAACGTGTTGCTGTACAGGCAGGAACGTCAATTCTTGAAAAGACGATTATCTTTGGCGCACAACTGATTAAGTTTGTGGTCCAGTTTGTGATTGATGCCCTAAAGCAAGTTGTTGGGAAATAAGCCGTTATCTTCTTTGCAAGAGACTGTTTAACCAACGGAGAAATGTTGATCGCCTCTCCTTCAATTCAGTTACATTAGTTCCGGCTTCTTCTGTTAAGTCTGGAGGAGGATTGATGTCTGTATCAATAACGACGTGAGTTGGTACATTCCCTCTTCCAATTACTAGACTAGAGTCTGCTACTTCGTGCACTCTTCTCATGTATTCATCAACTGCTGCCATAGAACTCTCCTTTTTAAGGAATAAGAATAGCACTTTTTAACGAAACAAGGAAAACCAAATTTGAAGAATAATACGGGTGGACTGTGGGGGAATCGGACCCCCGTTCTAGCAATGCGAATGCTATGTATTACCACTATACGAACAGCCCCAAAGAATGTGTAGATATTGTATCATCTAAAGTATGAAGAAATTTTTCAAAGGATTTATCTACGCGTTTAATGGTGTAAAGCTTTCTTTTCAAGAACGAAACATGAAAGTGCATACAGTTGCCGCAATTGTAGTGCTGATTGTAGCGTGCTTTTTCCCCTTATCTTCTGCAGATTGGGTGGAATTATTATTTGCAATCGGTTTAGTCTTGAGTGCAGAAACGTTTAATACAGCGATCGAGCAACTCGTCAATTTAATTCGAGACGACTGTCATGTGCCCTATGCAAACAAGAAGCTTGGAAAAGCAAAAGATTTGTCAGCGGGAGCAGTCTTAATTGCTGCAACAGCTGCTGCAGTCATTGGAGTCAGAATCTTCTTGCCACATGTGTTGAGAATGCTTTAACACCATTTTCCCTGGAAGAAAAATAATAATTTGTGGACCCGAGGGGAATCGAACCCCTTTCTATTCGATGCCATCGAATTATTCTACCGGTGAACTACGGGCCCCGAGAGATCCGATTATAAGACAGATCAGCTAAAGATTCCAGCTCAAGCTGAACTTTTCTATCATGATATTCAACTTTTAGCACTCCTTTGTAGTTTTTCTTTTGAGTTGGTTTACCCAATGTCCTTGGATCTATTTGAGGTTTATAAAAATATTTTTTTGGAATACCGGTGACTCTGATCCAATAATCCTCAAGCTCCTTGGTATCTTGATCTGCCCTACATTGAACAGTACAACGGACTTTCTCAATGTCATACGGAAAACAATACTTTAGTAACTCAATAAATAGCACGATGATTCGAGGATCTGTATTGCCCAAATAGAAAACTGTTGTCCCACCTACTCTATATTTAGATGCTTCTCCCAGACATAGCATAGCGAGAGCTATCTTTGCAGTGTTTGGATTCAATATGTGATTTGAAATCGGCAAGTTTTTTTCGTAAAGGTCCTGTTTTTGCTTCTCAATTTTATGTTTGTTTGAAACAGCCGCAATTGCACGTCCTCTATGAAGATTAGATAAGTTTAGTTTCTGGATATAATCTGTGTAAAAATCAGGTAACGTAACATCGCTGCACCAATCCGATAATGTACTTTTCGGAATGTTTTTTTTCAAGGTTCTCTGAATATCAGCATAGGTGACACCTGTACTTCTTAGCGTTCTAGCTTTAGTAATAAGACTGTTGGGATATCGTTGCATGAAACAATCGTACGCTAGCGAGCAGAGAGATTCAAATTATCGATAGCTAACGCAATTTGGAGACAAGGAGTTTCTTTAGTTCTTCAATCCCCTCGCGAGTCACACCTGAAGTCCAACAAATCGAAGGTTGAACGCCCGAAATTCCTACAGAGATTTCTTGCTGCTGCTCTTCTGACAATAAATCACGTTTATTTAACACAATCACGCGTTCTTTCTTGTCCATTGCGACTCCATATTCGTCGGCAGCCTGGGTTGGATGCGCTTCTACATATGAGGACAATTCTTTTTCTAAAAGTCGATATTGCTTGATCAGTTCGTCTAATATAAGTTGCGTGTTTTTAGAGTTTTCAAGAATAAATGAGTCTTCTAATGCTAAGACAAAGACAAGAACATCACAACGAGCGATGTGTCGCAAAAATTCGTGACCCAGCCCTTTCCCTTCGCTTGCGCCTTCTATGATTCCTGGAATGTCTGCAAGTACGGCAGTATGGCGATCGGTATATTTGGAGTCAAATGTAATCACACCCAAGTTGGGTTCAATCGTGGTAAAGGGATAGTTCGCAATTTTTGGACTCGCGTTCGTTAACACTGACAGAAGAGTACTCTTGCCTGCATTTGGCAATCCGACCAAACCGATATCAGCAAGAAGTTGTAGTTCAAAAATATAGAGTCCGCGTTCTCCATCTTCACCGGTTTCTGCTTGCCGTGGGGTAGTGTTGCGTGAGGATCGAAACTCAAAATTTCCTTGACCACCCTTGCCACCCTTAGCAATACAGAGTGTTTGATCTTCCTCTGTAACATCTCCGACTAAACGGACATAAAACTCCTGACTCCCTACTCGAATGACTCGCTGGTCTCCCGTCTGATCAATGGCACTCTGGGTGACCTCTTCGACTTCTGCACCTTCCTCATTCATGTCTCCTTGCGCTTCCTCTTCGATTCCGCGAGCAAATTGGGAAGCACCCTGTAATCCAAAGACACCATTTTTTTGTGTAATCGCAGTGTGATGCGATTTAGTATAGATGGGAGTTTCAGTTCGCCCGGTATCGCGATCCACGGTATACATGCGTTTTCGACGGATTGGTGAATAAGTTTCAATGACACTCCAAATACGGGTGCCGACTGGAACCTGAAGTAGAATGTCTTCGGCATCGGCGCCGTGCATTTTCTCCTTGCCGCCCATTCCACCATGGTGTGCGGCAATCACTTGTTTTCCTGCAAAATCGCGAAGCGTTGCCAGATGGGGGTTGGCTTTTACAATAACACTGCCGCCTTTTCCTCCATCTCCACCATCGGGTCCACCTTTTGGCTGGTACCGATTTCTAAAAAAGGAAATACGTCCGTCTCCGCCGTTTCCTGCTGATAACTGAATTTTGACAAAATCAACCATAGTATCGAGTATTCAAGAAGACTCTAAAAAGACTTCCCATCTGCTACATTTTCTCAAGTGTAGTATATCCTGTCGCCGTCAGAATAACGAGCGCGGTTTTCTTACACACGCTTTTTGTTGATAACAACGCTTGACAGCGGCTTGAAAGTCTGAGTACTATCGCAAGTACCTATGGCCGATTCCCCAACAAAAAAACGTATTCTAATTATTGATGATGATGTCTATAACCGGGATTTCTATCAAGAAATTCTCAAAGATGAGGGCTACGATGTCCTCACCGGGGAAAATGGAGCGCAAGCCTTAGAACTCATCGAAAAAACGGAGCATTTTGACCTCATTCTCTTGGATGTCGTGATGCCTGTCAAAGATGGGATGGAAACCTTGACTGCCCTGCACAACAATCCGATTCGTGCCAAGCATGGTCCGATCTATATGTTATCTGCTCTGGGA
>JAGOVC010000008.1 GCA_018060955.1 Candidatus Woesebacteria bacterium
ATAGTGCTCCGACTTATTTTCCGTTCCACACACCAAAGCATCCCATTTCTTCGCCCGGTCATATACCGCGATCATCCGAACTCTGGCCATCACATTACCTTTACGAAGTTGGTCCGATGCATCGGTGGAAAGAAAGGTTTCGAGGGCGGTGACCACAGGGTCAATTGTCAGGGTTTCCCAATTTTCTTCTGGTATTTTGTTCCAGGATGCAATCAGTTTACTGTCCTCAATCGATTGTCCGTTATATGGCAAAAAGAGGGGGTGAATCTGGTGGGGTGGCATTGCTTTAGCTACTAGCGACAAGGAGAGTGCGGAGTCAATACCGCCGGAAATCGCGACGATTGCCTGCGATTTTTGTGTTTTTTCAAACGTTTCGTTTAGAAACTGCACAATTCGGTCAATTTCTTGTTGTGTGTCTAGTGCATCCATAGCCATTCACATCAATACCAATACCGTTTGGAAGCATACAAAGGATGACTTTGCGTGTCAATCCATATTTCTCGAGTAAAAAGAGGGATAAACCGTCTAGAAATTTGTAATCTCCTCTGGTATACTATGGGAGTTCACGCCTCATTAGCCTTTTTTGGTTAATGATCCAATCCCTTTTGGCTTGAACATAGTAGAAAGGAAAGACCCTATGGTCAAACAGTACGAACTGATGGTGTTGATACCATCCAACTTCTCGCCCGAACAAATGAAGGCGACGATTACCCAGATTTCCAAGTACGTGGAAACCAGAGGCGGTAAGGTTCTCAATAGTGAATCTTTAGGCAAACGCCAATTGGCGTACCTCATTAAAAAGCAAAGTGAAGCGTTTTATGTGCTTTTTGATTTGGAGCTGGATACTTCCGTAGCTCAAGCATTTGAGCGCGATATTCGCCTGATGGATGACGTCTTGCGAGCACTATTTATCATTAAAGAGAAAAATGATGTCGTTGTCGGAGCAAAAACTGATACGATAGATGAAAAGGTGAAGGATAGTGAATAGGAAAGGAATGACCGTATGTCTGCACGCTCACTGAATTTGGTTCAACTGATTGGAAATTTAACTCGAGATCCTGAACTTCGATACACCCCGAATGGAAGTGCTGTCTGTACGATTGGTTTAGCGACCAACCGCAGCTGGACATCTGGGGATGGCGGAGGACAACGTCAAGAAGAAACCACCTATCACCGCATTGTGGTATGGGGTAAATTAGCTGAGATTTGTGGACAGATGCTCAAAAAGGGCAGTAAAGCCTATGTACAAGGTAGACTCCAAAACCGCAAATGGACCACAAAAGAAGGTCAAGAACGCGAAACAGTCGAAATCGTTGCAGATCAAGTCATTATCTTAAGTCCCTCCGCAGGACGAGATGGGGCAGCAGCAGGCGGAGGATCCTCCTCTGACTATGCCTACCCTGAAGCGGAAACAGTAGCACCAGCAGCAGCCGCTGCTCCAGTAACAGCCGATGATGTCAGTGATGACATCCCATTTTAATACGTAAAATTAAGGAACAAATCCTATGATGAAGAAACCAGTACGAAAACCAACCCCTAAGGCGATCATGCGCAAGGGAGAAAAAATTTCATTTAGTTACAAAGATGTGGCAACCCTTTCCCGATTTGTCGGGGAATCCGGAACATTACTGTCCCGAGAACGAACAGGCTTGTCCAACAAGAAACAACGTGAGCTTTCTGTTGCCGTCAAACGCGCACGCTTCGTTGCCTTGCTTCCATTTGTGACGACGCTGTAAAGAGTAAACTCTCTGATAGTTGATCCTGTCCAAAGTGTGGTAAACTTGGAACTCATGTCTACGCCACTCAAGACAGTACGATCGATTGTTGTCTCTCTCCTATTAATTATTTTAGGCGGAGTGATCGGCTTTCGACTCGCAATGGGACAGTCGATCCCACTCTTTTCGAATGTCTTAGCAGCGCTTCCGTCGACTCAATTGTTAAACACCGCAACTCCAAGTCAGTATCAAGATGTCGACTTTTCCCAGTTCTGGGATGTCTGGCAACGCTTGGAGCGCCAATACGTCGATCCAGATAAACTAAACACCCGAAAAATGGTTGATGGGGCGATTGCCGGAATGACCTCCTCACTAGGAGATCCCTACACCATGTATCTTCCTAAAGAAGATCAAGAGCGAGCGCAAGCCGACTTAAATGGTGAATTCGATGGAGTAGGAATTCAGTTGGGATATAAAAACCAAACAGTCGCGGTCATTGCTCCCTTAAAGGGATTACCAGCGGAAAAAGCTGGAATCTTGGCTGGAGATTATATTCTTCGTATCGTCGACAAACAAAAATCCATTGATAAAGAAACGTCAGGAATGGCATTGCCAGAAGCAGTGTCCTACATCCGTGGACCCTCAGGCTCAGAAGTTACGCTGACATTTTTGCGCGAAGGTGGCCAGCCATTTGAAAAGACACTCAAACGAGAAAAAATAGTCGTTCCATCGGTCGAATTGTCCATGGTTGAAAAAGATGGTAAAAAAGTCGCTCACATTCGCTTATCGCAATTTGGTGGCAGAACTGGACAAGAATGGAAAGAAACTGTTGATTCCATCGTGGCAGATCCTTCGATTGCCGGTGTCGTGCTTGATGTGCGAAATAACCCAGGTGGATATTTGCAGGAAGCCGTATCGATTTCCAGTGAATTCATTGCGGACGGATTAATTGTGACGCAAGAAGGCCGATTCGAAAAAATCCCGTATTACTCCAATCGAAAAGGAAGATTAACGGATACTAAAGTGGTTGTTCTGGTAAACAAAGGAAGCGCTAGTGCATCAGAGATTGTCTCCGGAGCTCTCCGTGACCGACGCAAAGCAGTCTTAGTCGGCGAGAATAGTTTCGGTAAAGGAACTGTTCAAGATGCCGTCGAACTCGACGGAGGATCCGGATTACATGTGACCGTTGCCAAATGGGTACTACCTGGTGGTGACTGGATTCATGAAAAAGGTCTAAAACCTGATGTCGAAGTATTGTTAACCGCAGATCAAATTCGGCAAAATCTCGAACAGAATAAAGATCCACAATTAGATAAAGCGATCGAAGAACTGTTAAAATAATTTACGGTTAACTTTAAGCTAAACTTCAGATTCATTCGTTACAACAGCTACTGAATACTAAAAACTGCATTGCTGATTATTGGTATAGTTATAGATCAAAATATCTATGCGAAAAATACTTGTTCCATTTACCCTGTTTGTCTTATTTGCAATTTCCGCTCTAGGCGGAGCACTGGCAGATCGCTTATTTGTGTTTCGTCCGCTGGATGTACTGACATCTCGACTAAATACCGGGTCAATTGCAGGGAGTCCGCAAAGTGCCACACGTCTTGTCCAAGAACAATCGGTTGTCATTGATGTCGCCGAAAAGATGTCTACTAGCGTATTAACTGTATCCATTACGAAAGAGCAACGAAGTGTCGGATCAAATCCTTTTTTTGGGATGGATCCTTTTGGAATGTTTGGTTTGCAACTGCCTTCCCAACAACGCACACCCGCTGAACCAATCCAACAAGATATCGGTTCTGGTTTTGTCATCGACAGCAGCGGTCTAATTGTGACGAATAAGCATGTTGTTTCCGATACCGATGCGAAATATCGAATTATCACGAAAGATAATAAAGAGTATGAAGTCCAGCGCATCTATCGCGATCCCGCCAATGATTTGGCAATCTTGAAAGTGGAAGCGGTATTGCCGCCTGTGGAGCTGGGTGATTCTGACCAACTCAAAGTAGGGCAGTTTGTGATTGCGATTGGTACTGCATTAGGAGAATTCCGTCATACCGTAACTACGGGCGTCATCTCGGGATTAGGCAGAGGCATCACTGCAGGTGATTCGTATGGTGGTTTTGCAGAGCGATTAGATAATGTCATCCAGACGGATGCGGCTATCAATCCTGGTAACTCTGGTGGGCCATTATTAAACTCACAAGGTCAAGTCATTGGGGTCAATGTCGCAGTTGCCGCTGGCGCAAATAACATCGGATTTGCCATCCCAATTAATGTGGTGAAAACGTCCCTGGAAAGCTTCCGTCAAACGGGCAGTTTTTCGCGTCCCTTTATCGGAGTCCGCTACCGAGCAATTCCAAAGCAAACCGCACTGTTAAATGATGTACCTGCCGGGATGTATATTATGGAAGTGGTTAAAGGATCTCCCGCAGAAAAAGCCCAACTACAAACAGGAGATATTCTCACGAAATTTGATGGGACTGATTTGACTTCGAGTACTGGCGATGATGATACCTCGATAGCCAAGCTTCTAACCAAATACAAAGTCGGCGACAAAGTGGTGATCGACTACATTCGGGATGGAGAGCGCAAAACGGTGACGATCACGCTGGAAGAAAGTGGAGAATAAGAGAGTTATTAATTCTCGTCGTCATCAGTAACGGTATCTTTTTCCCAGTTCTTCTCATCATGCAGGGCAGATACCACAGCATCCATATACCCATTCACAATGTTTTCTAAATCGTACCAAGATTCATGGATACGATGATCAGTGACCCGGTTCTGGGGAAAGTTATACGTTCGAATCTTTTCTGCGCGCATTGCCCGTCCTATCGCCTGACGTGCAGAACCGATTTCTCGAGCACGTTTTTGTTCTTCAATTTCCCATAACTTTCCACGGAGAAGTTCCAGTGCGATTTGGCGGTTTTGGGCTTGATACCGTTCCGTACGTGCGGAGATCACAATCCCGGATGGTTTATGCGTCAGTCGAACTGCAGTGGAGACTTTGTTAACGTTTTGTCCGCCATGCCCACCAGCCCGCGTAAATTGCCAATCTAGTTCTTCCTCACGAATCTGAATCGCGGAATCAGGTAATTCTGGAATGACCGCAACCGAAGCGGTGGAGGTATGGACTCTCCCTTGGGCTTCTGTAGCCGGAACACGCTGTACTCGGTGCACACCAGATTCATAGGAAAAGAGGTCGTAGGCGCCTTTTCCGATGATCTTTACAACATCTTCTTCAATCGATTCGATTTTGAATTTCTTTAATTCAGCAAAGCGAGAATACATTCGAAGGAGCTCGGATGCCCAAAGCTTTGCTTCATCTCCACCAGCTCCGGGTCGAATTTCGATAATACAGTTGTCATAGGCGGAAACGGTAGCCGCTTTTTCCATGGATTTATTCACATGATCAATCGACGTCTGCAAAATAGCTCGCTGCTCTTCCAACGTTGCGATCTCCGCTTTAGCAAGTTCTGCTAGTTCTGGATCGGATAACAATGCCGTGTTGTCAGCTATTTGTTGATTGAGTTGTTGAATTTGAGTGTCCAAGTAGTCCATAGTGTGTCTCTATCATAGCGTATGCTACAAAAAACCCGATGCGTTGAGTTCATCAAAGCGCATCGGGTCTATTTTAATTTCCAGTTAAGCTTGGGTTTGTTTGACGTCCTTTTCAATTTCGGCCAATTTTGCTTTTTCTTGAGTAAGCATGTCTTTTAGAGACAATGTCTCTTCTTTCGCAGAGTCCTTCTTGTTTCCTGCCTTTTTCTTTCCTGCACCTGCAGCCTGAGCAGCAGCACGAGACTTGATAAAGCGATCGACACGTCCTTGGGTATCCACAAACTTCATTTGTCCGGTATAAAACGGATGACAAGCAGAGCAGATATCTACTCTGATTTCATCTTGAGATGATCCGGTTGTGAAGGTGTTTCCACAGGCACAAGTAACGGTAGACGTATGATTCCATTTTGGGTGAATTGCTGCTTTCATAATTCCTTTCCGTCTGGCTTTGATACCAGAAGAGGACAAAGTATACCAGAGAGGAGGTTCTTTTTCAATCGAGGCGGTCGTTTATTTCCAGCTTGGGAATAGGGTGAACACGGCCTGGGTGTAGCCTGATGGCATCGGAATTCCGGTCCAGAGCGGGAATAAACCGATAAAGAAGAGAATCATTACCCCTGAAACGATCACGAGTACGAGTTTTCCCATCGAGGATTTTTGGGCTAGGCGAATGAGACTATAGGCAAGCAAGATTGCCAGGATTGGGACAGCCGGGGCGTAGTGATAAAAGAACATGATTCGTGGCGATAGCATCCATGGCATCCAAACGATACTGTAGAGGGTCAATAAGAAAGCTTGTTCAAGTGGGATCGAAAGATAGCCTTTCTTGGAGTCGGAGAAAAGAAAAGTACTGATGTTTTTTAAGAGCCTGTTGAACAGTAATGTAGCCAACAATCCTGCAGCCAGCATTCCGGACCAGAATAAAATAGGGTTTCCACTATTGTAGATATTTCCCGTAGCCGCCGGGTTGGTGTAGTCCACGTGCATCCACACAGGTCGAAGATCAAATGCCCATTGATACGGACGCGATTGAAAAGGATGTGTTGCCTTTAAGTTGGTTTGATACCACCAGATTTGATGATGTAATTCGGAGAAGTGGGAAATTAGACGGGCACATCCTCCACGTGCTTCCCAGGCTGCAAAACGCTCACGCTCTGAAGGGAACATTGCCTGGAGCTGACTGACCCAAAAACTTTGGGTGTTACTACAGTTACACTGGCCTTGAATTATCTGATCACCTTGGCAGACTAAGGATTTTCCTTGGATAAACATGTGGGTATAGGACAAGACATAGACCAGTAGGGGAACAATCAAAAGCGGGACGCTACGACGCAATGTCGCTTTGAGTATTTTTTCTAGTGAGCCTTTTGATTGGGATAAGACCAAGAGTCCTTCAAAGAGAAAAATTGGTCCTAAGACGAATACTCCCGACCATTTACTCCCCATCGCTAACCCTGCAAGGATTCCAATGCCAGTTAATCGAAGTACAGTCTTTTTGGGATTTGGAGGAGATTTTCGATACCAAAGATATGCCGCTGCAGTTGCCAAAATAAAGAAGGTCACATGAATGTCATTCATGGCAATTCTTGACTGCGCCAAAATCAATCCATCCAGTGCCACAAATCCGGTAGCTAACAGTGTTATTGCTTTGCGGTTGAATGCAATGTGAGCAAGCAGGCCAGTGATGGCAACCACGAGAACTCCAAATACTGCAGAACTAAATCGCCAGCCGAAAGAATTTTCTCCAAATAGGAGCATGGACGCTGCTTGGGTGTATTTTGCGAGCGGTGGATGTAACCAGTCAACAGCAGTGTTTGCCTCTGGTGGTTCATTCCACCATTCGTAGGCTCGGGGGTCGTTTCTTGCGATCAGTTTGCTCGTGACTGCGTGATACACTTCATCAAAGTAGTACCCACTAGGATCAGACAAACGTACAAGTCGAGTAATCGCAGCAAAGAAGATAATTACTCCAAAGAGGATTGCGAAGGCTTTTTTGGTTTGAAATACTGGATGTAACACAATAGGTATTGTACCTGCCAATTTAGCGCCTGTGTAGACGAGAAGAATTATGAATAACAAGCTTCGGTCGTTGCTCCCTTTCTTCTGTTTCTTCTTTCCTTGGGGAATGTATTTTTCTGTCCTTTGGTTTCGCATGCTTGTGGTGACAGGTCAAGGGCTTTTTGCAGGACACCCGTATGTCTGGGCGGACTGGTCGATGCATTTGGCCTTAGCGGCAAATTTTGCATATCGACCGGTGGAACATTGGTTTGATTCGCTACCAGTTTTTGCGGGTGCACCGGTGACGTATCCATTTGTTAGTAATCTGCTTTCAGGACTGTTGTTACGTCTTGGGTTTTCTTACCCATTTGCTTTCCTAGTCCCTTCAATTGTGGTAACGATGATCGCGCTTGTCATGCTGTATTACTTTTTCACCGAATTTTTGCGTTCATCCCGAGCGGCTTCGTTGGCTGCGACGATTGCACTGTGTAGTGGGGGAATCGGAGCCTTTTTGTTGCTGCGCGAAAAAGGAATTCAGGTGCTTTGGGATGCAAGCACAACTACGACGCAAATTCCCTCTCTAGCAATTGAGGTTAATACCATTGTGGCATCCATGCTCATTCCGCAGCGCGCGTTCTTATTTGGTCTTCCGCTTGGATTACTCTTGCTTTTGTTTCTGTACACGCAATTCCTAAAAGACGGCAAGGGAACGACCTTCTTAAAACGACGGTACCTTGGAATGGGAGTGCTCGCTGGTTTACTGTTAATCATCCATACCCATACGTATCTGGTGATTGTGTTTGCATCATTGTGGATTGGAATGTTCTCGCTAAAAGCGTGGAAACGTTGGCTATACTTTGCCATCCCCGCAACCGTGATGTCGTTTGGGTTGTATCTGATCTTTTTAAAGGATGGAGTCTCTAGTTCTACATTTTTCTCACTGGTCCCAGGGTGGTATGTTCGCGATGGACTGTTGTCTTGGATGTGGTTTTGGATGAAAAATTGGGGAGCATTTTTAGGGGTTGCCGCACTGGGTACTGTTTCGTTACGTACGCATCGAACGAAAAGACTCTTCTTTTTTGTGATGTTCTTTTGGGCACTATTTCTGTTGGGGAATTTAGTGCAGTTTCAGCCGCAAATTTGGGACAATACGAAGATATTTGCCTGGGTGTATATCGGACTGACAATTCCTGTGGTTGTTTTTCTTGGGAGGATTTATCGGGTAGGATGGGTGGGGAAATTGTTGGCATTAGTCCTTGTGTTCGTGCTGATTTTTTCTGGGGCGTTGGATCTTCTGCATAATTTAAATAGCGAAAAGAAAACATTTCGAATGTTGTCCACTGATGAAGTGAATCTTGGGATCGCTGCGCGGCAGCTGATTCCGGCGGCTGACTCTGTGTTGACTCCGGCAACGGTTAGTAATCCTATCAGTATGATTGCAGGGAGATCCGTCACTTTGGGATATTCAGGTTGGGCATTTAGTTACGGTCTGTCGTACGCTGACAGAGAACGCGATATTACACAAGCATATCAAGGTACTCAAACACTGGATGCCATTGCAAAGCAGTATGGTGCAATGTATGTGTACGTGCCTGCCTACAGTGCCGATGTATTCATCCCGACCACACTTGTCCCTGTATTTTCCAATGACGCGGGAACGATTTATCGCCTACAATAACCCTATGAATGGACGTGTTGCGTGTTTACTTTCTTTTTGGCCAATAGTTGTAGCCGTCTGGCTTGCCATCTTTTTTCTCTTTCGTGTAACTGCGTTGACACAGTATCCACCCGGGTTGTTTGTGGATGAATCATCGATTGGACTGAATGCTTCTACGATTCTCACAACTGGGGCCGATGAGCATGGGGTGTCATATCCACTATATTTTAAGGCGTTTGGTGATTATAAAAATGGGTTGTTCGTCTATTCTGTTGTTCCTCTATTTAAATTGTTTGGTACTTCGATAGAATCATTGCGGTTAGCTTCAGCGCTGTGGGGACTAGCAACGGTTGGAATTTTTGCGGTATGGGTGAAGAGTCAAAAACCCCGCAAAGCGCTCTTCCTTCTTTGTGTCGGAATATTACTATCAAACCCCTGGCTTTTGCAGTTGTCGCGTGTCGCTTTTGAAGTTGCCAGCTATCCGTTCTTTCTGATGCTCGCAGTTTTTGCCTACTGGAAACTTGTGCATCGTAACGTCAAGTTGGAGGACAGACACTGGAGTGGTTACCTGTGGTACGTACTTTTTTCTGGAGCGCTTCTTGGCGTGTTCTATGCCTATACCTCGGGAAGAATGCTTGCGCCGCTCTTGCTCCTGGTAGGATTTGGGCTGCAGTTTGGGAAAAGTAAGCTGTCCCATCTTTGTATCGGGTTGGCGCTGTTTGGAATCGGAATCCTGCCTGCCATTGGCTGGGAATATGCGAATCAAGGAGCGTTACTTGCGCGGTATTCAGTTGTCGGATTATCGCGGTACACAACCTCCACCCAAGAATTTGTTACAACTGCAGTGCGACAATATGCACAGCACTTTTCTCCTGCATTTCTGTTGGAAAAAGGAGATGGAAATTTGCGACATTCTTCGTCCGGACTCTTCCTGATGGCGACAATCCCTCTCATCCTTGTCGGACTAGTGAGTACCTTTAAAAACTCTGCCCAGCGGTTTTATCTGTGGGTATTAAGTGGGCTGTTACTTTCTCCCATACCCTCAGCCTTAACAATTCAATCTCCCCATACACTTCGTAGTTCGAGTCTCGTCGTGTTTGCCCTACTGTTCGCTATCAAGGGAGTGCAAGAATTAGTGCGAGGTAGGATTGGACGTATCTTACTTACTCTGTGTTCAGTGGGCATCGTGTTGCAGTCTATAGCTTGGCTTTCAAGCTACACGACAATGTATGTGAGAAGTGCTGAAGTCTGGTTTGACGACGGGACAGTCCAAGCCTTGAACTACGCAATAAACCAATCGAGTAGGATCTACGTCTCGGAGAAGTTATACCCAGGTACGTATGCAACTGTGAAGTTTTTGACAGCGATCCGTGCCCAAAAAACGAGCGCCACTCCAACCATCACTATGTTTAATCCCGATAGAGAATTTCCGATAGAAACGGGACTGTTAGTTCTCGATTATCAAACCTGTCAACTGATTCCCGAAGAACTACTAGAACAATTTACAACCGTCTATCAAAATTATTCCGCGTGTGTGTTACAGAAGAATTAGTGGATCAAAGCTGAGAGCAGGGATGTAAACGTTGTTGCAGTGAGCGATGCCGTTCCCACCAGGAATCCATCAATAGTATCTTCTTGCAAGATTGATGACTCCGTAGACGGATTCACACTTCCCCCGTAGATGTAGGAAACGTTTCCAAATGCATGAGCGACACGTTCCTTCGTTGCCAGGATATTGGATTCTGAATCCGAAATACCGGTACCGATGTGCTCGATTGGTTCATAGGCGACGAGAATCTTTGTTTTGTCCCCATCATCGATGGCTGCTGCTTGTTGTTCGACTTGGTCGGCGGTAACGCAGACAATTGGTGTGATCTGGTTCGCTATACACTCCGCGACCTTGTTGGTTACATCTTGGTTTGTCTCATGGAAATAGCGACGACGTTCAGAATGGCCAAGGATTGCATAGGTAACTCCCAAGTCTTGGAGATTTTGGGCACAGACTGCTCCTGTATAGGCACCTGCAGGAAAGGAACTCAGATCTTGCACACCTAAAAAGGTTTGAGCAGAATTGCAGTGTGTAAGCCAGGATGAAAAGAGAGGAAGAGCAGGGAAACTAGGTGCGAGGACAACTCGTAAAGAAGGATGCAACTGAGGCAAATACTGCTCGTAGTTCTGCAGCCATTCCTCATATTCTTTAAGCGTTTTATTCGATTTAAAATTTGCAATGACAGTTTTCATAATAGACGTTTATATGGATCCTTCTCCTGGAGCCAACTATAGACGATCATCTATAAACGCGCAACAATTTGTTGTACACTGACCCATATGTTTGACGAAGTATTAGCAAAGCTCAATGATGAACAACGCGAAGCGGTGGAGCATGAGCTCGGTACTCCAGCGATGGTGATTGCCGGGGCTGGATCTGGGAAAACACGCGTCTTAACGACACGGGTTGCTTATCTGATTGCGCACCACAAACTTCATCCGTCTAGCATTTTGTTAGTGACCTTTACGAATAAAGCCGCATTGGAAATGATGGAGCGTGTGGAGAAGTTAGCAGGGAGCGGGCTTCCATTTTCTGGAACATTCCATCGTATTTGTGCTCGCATGTTACGTGCAAGTGGTTCTCAAATTGGAGTGAGTCCAAACTTCACCATTTACGACGAAGATGACCAGGTGTCTTTGCTTGCGGAAATTATGAAGGAACTTGGGATATCACCCAAGGAATTCAAACCCAAAAACATGCTGTCCATGATTTCGTCTGCAAAAAATGAACTCATGACTCCGGCAGAATACCATGCCATGGCAAAAGGAAAATTTCAAGAAACCGCAGCCCGATTGTTTCCCCTGTATCAAAAACGACTAGAAAAAAACGATGCCGTAGATTTTGATGATCTCATGTACAAAGTGGTGACATTACTGTCAGAACATGAAGAGACACGACAGTATTACCGAGAAAAATTTGCAACAATTCTCATTGATGAATATCAAGACACCAACACTGCCCAACTCGCATTAACAAAATTATTGTTATCGCCAGATCGCAACCTCTTTGTGGTTGGAGATTTCGCGCAAGCGATCTATTCGTGGCGTGGAGCAGACTATCGCAATATGTTGTCCCTCACCACGCAATTCCCCGATATGAAAACGTATCGATTGGAACAAAACTATCGTAGTACTCAATCCATTTTAGATGTGGCCAGTGTCCTTATTGCGCAAAACACTTCTCATCCGGTTCTGGAACTATGGACGGAAAACGGATCGGGTGAAAAAACCATGATCTTTGAAGGTGACAGTGATATTGATGAGGTCAATTTTGTGATCCGCAAAATTGCTGCCGAACTCCATGATCCCTTAACTAGTGTGGCTGTGTTGTATCGCACCAACGCCCAGAGTCGTGCCTTTGAAGAAGGATTCCTGAAGGCCGGAATTCCATATCGACTGGTCGGTGGAGTTCGCTTCTATGCCCGCAAGGAAATTAAGGATTTGTTGGCCCATTTACGACTAATGGTTTTCCCGGAAGATGAGATTGCACTCGCACGATTGGAAAAGTTAGGGAAGCGAAAGAAACAGTCGTATCTCCAATGGTTACAAACAGTAGATCGCAGCGTGTGGGCAATGCCGGCAGTTCCAGATCCAGAACGACCTTCTTCAGTGTTACTTACCCTTGATGCGATTTTGCAGGCCACCCAATATCTGGAGCAATTTGATCCTGCCGATGAAGAGGAAGCCGGACGATTAGAAAACATCCAAGAATTGCGCTCAGTTGCGTCCCGCTTTAGTACGATTGCCGAGTTTTTAGAAACAGTTGCCTTGGTGGAAGAAGATGCACTGCGCAAAGAGAAACAGTCGGATGATACGCAGGTTGTGTTGATGAGTATCCATGCAGCTAAAGGGCTGGAGTTTGATACCGTGTTTGTGGTCGGGATGGAAGAAGGGTTGTTCCCACATTCTCGTTCGCTTTTGGATCGACTACAGATGGAAGAAGAACGTCGACTCTGCTACGTTGCCATGACACGAGCTCGGAAAAAACTCTTTTTAACCTATGCGCGTAAACGACTACTCTATGGTCGTATTAGTGGAACCGTTGTTTCTAGATTCTTAGCCGAGATTCCAGCCGCAAATGTGCAAAAAGATGCAACTCGATCCCATCTTTCAACAATGAGTGAAAAATACAATCAACGAAGTAGCGCATGGAATAGTGAACCAAAAAAACCCGTGGTTCAACGCTTAGTACGTTTTGATGATCCCAGTATTGATGACTTTCTTGACGGATCAATGAGCATTTCTGATTTCTTATCTTCCTGATTTGTTCTCCTCTTGCATGATTGAATGAAACTGGATACGCTTGAATGTACTATGAAAAAAACTACTAAGCGTTCCACCCGACCTTCAGTAAAATCTAGTTCCAAATCAAAAGTGATCCGACACAAACCGGTCTTTTGTGATTGTGGATCACTATTTTGCGATAAAAGCACAAGCTTCTGGGGAAAAGACCAACCGATGGTACTCCTACTTTCCGCAGGTATTGTTGTCTGTATCGTAGCTGGTTTATATCTTTCCGGCTGGCTGTGATACCATAAGGCCTTATGGTGATTCGGCCCATTACTGTCAGTGAGCATGACGCGTTTGACGCGGCCGTTTCCCATCCACTTCAATCGTTTGCTTGGGGAGAGTTTCGTGCACAGACTGGGATGCAAGTCGAACGTGTTGGCGTCTTTGAAGGCGGCAAGATTACCCAAGCTTTTCAGATTACCTTTCATCCTGTTCCACATACCAACTTCACGATCGGGTACCTTCCTCGCGGAGGAATGCCAGATGAAACACTGTTTAACGCACTTCTCGACATGGGCAAGAAACGTAACGCGCTCTTCATCAAGATGGAGCCCAATATTGCCGCACCCGTAGATTCCGTAAATAGCCATAAAGAGATTGTAGAATTCTTGATCTCTCACGGCTGCGTTGCAGGGAAACCATTATTCACTCCCTATACCTTTCAACTCAACTTAACTCCAACCGAAGAGGAATTGTTGGCAGCCATGCATCAGAAAACTCGGTACAACATCAATTTGGCTGCAAAAAAGGGCGTCACGATTGTCGAAGACAGCACTGATCAAGGATTAGAAGAATATTTAACGCTGCTGGATCACACGACGAAACGTCAAGGATTCTACGCCCATAATGCCGAGTATTTTAGAAGCATGTGGAAGGCGATGCGCGGAGCAGGGATTGCGCATATTTTTAAAGCCGTCTACGAAGGAAAATCCTTAAGCGTGTGGATTGTGTTTGTTTTTAATGGAGTCTTGTACTATCCCTATGGTGCTTCTTCCAGAGAGCATCGCGAAGTCATGGCAAATAATCTGCTTGCCTGGGAAGTGATTAAGTTTGGGAAAGCACAAGCATGTACGATGTTCGATATGTGGGGAAGTCTAGGTCCAAATCCCAATCCCAGTGACCCATGGTATGGATTTCATCGCTTCAAAGAAGGATATGGTGGGGTACTCTCGCAATTTATCGGAACCTACGATCTGGTGATCAATCCCTCGTTCTACGGAATCTTTCAAAAACTCGATAGTTTACGTTGGCGACTATTACGACTAAAATCCAAATTTGGACTCTAACCAATTATTACGTTGAAAGGGAAATCCTATGGCTACGCCTGCATACCAACGAGTTCTACTCAAACTAGGTGGGGAAATCATGTTGGGGGATCGTGAGTACGGAGTTTCTCCTCAAGCTGCAACTGATATTGCCACCCAGATTCACGAAATGCATAAAACCGGAGTTCAAATTGCCATCGTCATCGGTGGAGGCAACATTTTCCGTGGCATGTCCGGCTCGAAAAATGGAATTGATCGTGCAACTGCAGACTATATGGGAATGCTGGCCACTGTCATGAACGCGTTGGCTCTTCAGGATGCCTTAGAAAAAGAAGGAGTACCAACACGAGTCCAGTCTGCTCTCTCCATGCCAGCTGTCGCTGAAAACTTCATCCGCCGCAAAGCAATCCGTCACATGGAAAAGGGACGCGTGGTGATTCTTGCAGCCGGCACAGGAGTTCCGTATGTCACCACTGATACAGGTGCAACCCTCCATGCTCTCGAACTGCATTGTGACATCGTGATGAAGGCAACCAAAGTTGATGGTGTCTATGATAAGGACCCATTCAAGCATACCGATGCAAAACGCTTTAAAAAACTAAGCTTTATGGAAGCCATTTCCAATCCTGAAATCGGAGTCATGGATACCGCAGGACTAACGATGTGTATGGAGAATAAGATGAAAATCTTGGTCTTTAATGCATTCGAAAAAGGAAACTTACTCCGTGCAGTCTTAGGTGAAGACATTGGAACGATTGTAGAAGGTTAATCAGCGCAATAAAGAGATCAAAAATCTTCCAAAGAAGTGTTGAAAGATATTTCGCATTATTAATGGATGCATTTATAATGCCAAACAATCACTCTCGTGTTACTCGTCGAAGCTTAATTGCAAAATCTGTCCAACTATCATCATCTTTCTCAGTAGCTTGTGTAGAAAATACAACGTCTGCGTGATAACAAACACGATGAATGAATAAATTGGTCAGATATTGTGTTATGACAGCTATGGCTGAGTTGGGAAATCTGTGTCGTAATTCTCGAACCTCATTCACTCTTCTTGTTATGTCTGGGTCAGTGACTGATGCTAAGACTAGATTTGCTCCAGCTGCTTCCGGTCCATCTACGATGGAAATTCCGTTTTCAGCTAATTTCGCTGTATAGAGTGATCTTCTTTGAGCGTCGCTTTCGATAAGTTGAACTGTAAACATATGGCCAGAGTATATCAGATAAAGCAATAGATATTGGATATTCTCAACGAAAGACTCGAAGCAACGTAATACTCACTAATTTTCCTCTTGACGAACCCATAGAACATATTCTAGACTGCGAATATGTACAGTCGTCTTTTTGATTTGCATGCCAATCTGCTAAAAGCGCTCGCCCATCCTCGTAGACTTGAGATTATCAATCTCTTGCGTGACGGTGAGTTGCCAGTCAGTGATATCCACACAATGCTCGATTTGCCCCAGGCAAACATCAGTCAGCATCTGATGATCCTTAAAGATGCTCAAGTCGTGGTCCCTCGCCGGGAAGGAAAGCAGATCTATTATTCCCTTCAGGATCCAAAATTCATTCAAGCAAGTGATCTGTTACGAGAAGTTTTAATTGATCAACATAAAGAAGCTGATTTCTCTTCAGAACTAAAGCTGAAGATGAAGGAACTGGTTCCCTTAGTGCATGACCCGGTCTGTAATATGCGTGTCTCTCCCAAGACGGCTGGATTTAGTCATGACCATGAGGGAAAAACCTATTATTTTTGTGCAAGTGGTTGTCGTAAAAAATTTGAAGAGGATCCAAAACGGTATGCCTACTAAACAAAAAGTGACGCACTCCTATCCAGTTGTGGGAATGCACTGTGCATCTTGCTCCAGTATCATTACGCGCACTCTGAAAAAAATTGACGGAGTAGAAGCTTGCGAAGTAAATTATGCAACGCAGAAAGCTACGATTTCATTTGATCCCGCCCACACATCAGTTGCGGCGTTAAACAATGGGATTCAAAAATATGGATACTCCTTAGTCGATTCACAACCAGCGGAAGATATGCATGCACACCATGCTGTAGCTGTGACCGCTGCTTCAAAGGAACATAAACTGGCTGAGCTAGTGGAGTTAAAAAAACACGTGTTGTTTGTGATGCCTTTTGTAGCAATCAGTATTTTCGTGATGGCTTGGGAACAAGGAGCGGCAACCCTTCGATTATGGGAAAAAATGCCCGAGATCTGGATGGGCTTTTTTCATCATTTACTCCCCATTTTGGCAACGCTGACCTTGTTTATCATTGGTATTCCGTATCTTCAAGCTATTCTTCGTTTTATTCGGTATCGAGTTGCAAACATGGATACCTTGGTGGGAGTAGGAACGGTGGTTGCGTTCTTATACAGTTTCTTTCTCTCCGCATTTGAAGGTCCATTAGCAGCGTATTTAGATACAGAGCAAACGTATTACGATGTCACTATTGTCGTTATTGGATTTATCACCTTAGGGAAATATCTTGAAGCACGTTCAAAATTAAAAACGGGAGAAGCGATTGAAAAGCTTCTTGGTCTTCAAGCCAAAAGTGCCATTGTCCTACGCGATGGGAAACAAATAGAAATCGCAATTGATGACGTGGTTTTAAACGATATCGTGATTGTGAAACCCGGGCAAAAAATTCCAGTGGATGGGAAAATTGTCGAAGGGAATTCATCCATCGATGAATCCATGATTACCGGAGAATCAATTCCCGTCGATAAAAAAGAAGGTGATCGTGTGATTGGGGCGACAATCAACAAGCAAGGTTCACTGCAAGTTCAGGCTACTAAAGTGGGTAAGGATTCCATGCTTTCCCAGATAATCGCAATGGTTGAGGAAGCGCAAGGTTCAAAAGCTGCAATCGAGAAGTTGGCTGATCAGATTTCTGCAATTTTTGTCCCTGTTATTTTGGTGTTTTCCTTAATCGTTCTCGCGACCTGGCTGATCGTTGGGAGTCTATTATTACCCTTTCCGCAAGCAATTATTCTTGGAATTAGTAGCTTTGTTGGTGTGCTGGTCATCGCCTGTCCGTGCGCAATGGGTCTGGCTACTCCGACAGCAGTGATTGTTGCGGTAGGAAAAGCTGCCCAGAATGGAATTCTAATCAAAAATGCCGAAGGTATTGAAAAATTAAGTTCAGTTTCTGTGATGGTGATGGATAAAACCGGAACCCTCACGAAAGGAAAACCAGAAGTTACCGATATCGTCGCAACCAAGTCAAACAAGGACTCCACAATTCTCCAGATCCTTGCCTCTCTTGAGAGTCATTCAGAACATCCACTTGCTCAAGCAATCGTGCAACACGCAGAAGCTCAATCACTTTCGTTACTACGTGTGAAAGACTTTTCTGCCCTGCAAGGGAAAGGATTACAAGGAATTATTGATGGGATCCAATACTATGCCGGAAATGTTCGTTTAGCGATGCAAAAGAAACTTTCTGTCGATGATGCGATCATCACCAGGTTTGGTTCACAAGGAAAGACTCCCATCATCTTGATGACGACTACTTCCATCATTGGATATATCGGTATTGCCGATACGATCAAAGATGATGCAAAAGAAGTCGTTACGAAGCTCCACGCACAGGGGATTAAAGTACTCATGCTCACGGGAGACAACAGAAGAACTGCAGAATATATTGCCAAGCAAGTTGGCATTGATACGGTGATTGCAGAAGTACTTCCAGAAGACAAAGCCAATGAAATTAAAAAGATTCAAGCGAAAAAACTGCATGTCGCCATGGTGGGGGATGGGATTAATGATGCCCCTGCACTAGCGCAGGCCGACGTTGGATTTGCGATGGGTACGGGTACGGATGTCGCCATTGAATCCGCTTCCATTACCTTACTGGGTGGAAATATATCAAAGTTACCCAAGTCAATTACTCTGTCACGAGCTACCATGCGGACAATTAAAGAGAACTTATTCTGGGCATTCTTTTATAATGTCGTCGGAATTCCGATTGCCGCAGGAGTGCTGTATCCAGTTGCTGGTATTTTATTAAACCCAGCGATCGCAGGAGCAGCAATGGCATTCTCCAGTGTGTCAGTTGTATTAAATGCATTACGCTTAAAGAAGATAAAACTCTAGAGGACAACCTATGAATTTGGGAACTATATTTTTAACGGGATTAACCACAGGCGGATTATCGTGTCTGGCCATGCAAGGTGGGCTACTTGCCAGTATTATGGCAAATCAAAAAGAGAAAGAGCTGGATGCGACTTCCAATTCTCCTCTTTCAAGTTCATCGCTCACGCTTCGAAAGGACATGGTGTCCGTGAGTTTGTTTCTAATTAGCAAAATCATAGTCCACACATTGTTAGGATTTCTTTTAGGATGGTTGGGATCTAAAGTTGAATTAAGTTTGACGGTCCGACTGTTCTTTCAAGGCTTCGCAGCGTTGTTCATGTTTGCAACCGCTGCAAACTTACTCCAGCTGCATCCGATCTTTCGCTATGTCGTGTTTCAACCGCCAAAGTTCATCCAACGGTTGATTCGAAAATCAACAAAGAATACAACCTTTTTTGCGCCGGTTGTGCTCGGTGTCTTAACGATCTTTATTCCTTGCGGAGTGACACAGGCGATGGAAGTCTTAGCGATAACCTCGGCAAATCCTCTCTATGGAGCTGCATTAATGTTTGTCTTCGTATTGGGGACATCACCGTTGTTTGCGCTTGTGGGAATTGCAACCGCCCGACTCTCGGATCGCTTTCGACAGCACTTTATGAAGGTAGCAGCTTTTCTCTTAATCCTTCTGGGACTCAGTAGTCTAAATGGAATTTTGGTGGTGGTAGATGCACCGATTACGATCAATAAGATGCAACAGTCCGTGCAAAACTTTTTCTCTCCATCAAATTCTGAGGTGAAGGTTGATGCTGGAAATCTTTCAAGTAAAAACATGCAACAGGTGACCATTGATGTGAAACGCAATGGATATTCACCCAACAGAATCCGAGTGAAAGCAGGAGTCCCAGTAGAACTGACACTGGTAACCTCTAATACATATACCTGTGCCAGTTCCTTTGTCTTACGTGCATTTAATATTCAGATGCAATTAGGTCCGACAGATCGTAAATCTGTTGTCTTTACCCCAGAGAAAAAAGGACAGTATGCGTTCACATGTTCAATGGGGATGTATTCCGGAGTATTGGAGGTTATTTAATATGTTTCCACTATTTAAGAAAAAAAACGCAGGGAGCTCAACCGAATTTGCCATTAAAGGGATGCACTGTCCCAGCTGTGCACTGAACATTGATGGCGCACTTGAAGATACTCCAGGAATCAAGAGTGCTTCCACAAGCTTTGCCAAAGCACGAGTATTCGTAGAATTTGATCCAACAACGATCTCCGAAGAGACAATCAAAAAAGTGATTCAGGAACAGGGATATCAGGCTTCAGATCTCAAGTGATTTTGATTAGGACACTAGTGCCAGTTTAACTACTTCATCCATGTGCTCGACGAAGTGTGGATTCATGTCTTTTTTGACATTCTCAGGCATCTTTGTCCAATCTTTCTCATTCATCTTTGGAGCAATGATCTCTCGGATTCCAGCGCGGTGGGCGGCGATGACTTTCTCTTTGAGTCCACCAATTTCCAGGACTCTACCGCGCAAGGTGACTTCTCCAGTCATAGCCAAATCTCGACGAACGGCTTTGTTGGTCATTGCAGAAATGATTGCGGTGGTCATCGTAATACCAGCACTAGGGCCATCTTTTGGAACAGCTCCTTCGGGAACGTGGATGTGAATTTCACTTTTCTTAATTAAGTCGTCATTCACTCCAAGTTTCTTGGCGTTTGCATGGACATACGTTAAGGCAGCTCGAGCTGATTCTTGCATGACCTTACCAAGTTTCCCGGTAAGGATCAGTGAAGTACTCTTTCGATTTGGAATCACCGCAACTTCGACAGGGAGGACATCGCCACCGACACTGGTCCACGCCATTCCTGTTGCTAGTCCAACGCAATCCTGCAATTCAATTTGTGTGTCTTCAAAAAAGTGTGGTCCTAAGAATTCCACTAACAGCTTCTCATCGACTTGCACTGTTTTCTTTTTACCTTCGGCAATGAGTCTGGCAGCTTTGCGAATGATTTTCCCCATCGCACGTTCTAAGCTTCGGACACCAGCTTCGCGGGTATAGTGGGAGATCGTTGCTTTAAGTACTGCATCAGGAATTTTGATTTGTTTATCCGTCAGTGCATTGGCACGAATCTGCTTTGGTAACAGATAGCGTTTCGCAATCTCAAACTTTTCATCCATGGTGTATCCAGAATAGGAAATGATTTCTAATCGATCACGCAGTGCTGGAGGAATGGTATCCAGTATGTTGGCAGTGGTAATGAACATGACTTGGGAGAGATCAAATGGAACATCGAGATAATGATCTTCGAATGCATGGTTTTGTTCTGGATCTAAGGCTTCCAACAAGGCAGCCGATGGATCACCACGATAGTCCATCCCAATCTTGTCTACTTCATCTAGCATGAACACAGGGTTCATTTTTCCTGCTTGCTTCATTCCGGAGATAATGCGACCTGTCATCGCGCCCACATAGGTGCGTCGGTGACCACGAACTTCTGCTTCATCACGGATGCCACCTAAGGAGACTTTAACGAATTCACGACCAAGTGCTTTGGCAATGGATTTCCCCAGTGAGGTCTTTCCCACACCTGGTGCGCCGACAAAACATAGGATCGTCGGCATGGGTCGGTCTTTTGACGATTTGCTAGATGTTCGTTTGGCCTGTACTTTTTCTTCCTGATCTTGACGTAGTTTTAGAACTGCCAAGTATTCTAAGATGCGATCTTTGACTTCTTCTAGTCCATAGTGATCTTCATCTAAAATCTCTTTGGCTTTGGTCATCGACAAAATTTTCTTGCTTTGTTTTCCCCAGGGGAGTTCCACAAGAGTATCGAGCCAAGTTCGGATATATCCGCTCTCCGATGACATTTCTGGCATGGCCATTAATCGTCGAAGTTCTTTTAAGGCTTTCTTTTTGACGTCCACAGTCATGGCACTGCGTTGAATGGATTTCTTTAAGACTTCTAAATCTTGATCTTCTTCATCTTCTTCCGTCGTGGTTCCGAGTTCTCGTTGAATGACACGCATTCGCTCGCGCAAAATGTTTTCCCTCGCATGCTGGTCAAACTTCTTTTGGGTTTTGGAAGTAATGCTTTTTTCGATTTCTAAGACCTTGATCTCTTCTTCGAGTGCATTGAGGACGTTGGTAAGACGCTTCTGCACATCGCGTTCTTCTAAGAGATGCTGTTTTTTCCGTGTCTCAATGTCTAAAGTAGAGGCAATTTGGTCGGCAAGCTCGGAAGCATTCACCCCACCCATCAATTTCATGAAATTGAGGAATTCTACGGTTTTGCCTAAATTGACAGCTTTTCGAAATTCTTGGGTTAAGACTTTGCAAAGGGCAGCGATTTCAGGATTCTCCACCACGACATCGGGAACCGGCTCAATCTCACATTCAGAGAATTGGTCTCCACGAATGATGGACTTGATTCGTACTCGAGTAACTGCGTGCACTAGGGCATTTAAATCACTTTCACCCTTTAAAATGCGTTCGATGGAAGCGACGACCCCAATAGAATAGAGATCTTGCTGGCTTGGGTCATTGGTTGTATCGCGCTTCTGGGTAACTAAAACGATGTTTTTTCGGTTGCGAATTGCTTCTTCGATCGCTTGTACAGAACGGGAGCGGGCAAAGGTTAAAATGCTCTCCGTATGCGGGAACACGACCCCTTCACGGAGGGCGACCATCGGGAGACGAGAAACGGGGATTTCGATTGGTGCGACCAAAGAACGAGCCGTTAGCTCCTCAGCTTTGGGTGCAGCAGGGGTAGATGGCGGAACTTCTATCGTTTCTTCTTGAGTAAAAACGACATTTTCATCCGAATTTGTCGGTTTCTTTTTGTCATCTTTCATAGCGTGACTGGCAGTTTATATTTCTGAGTGCTAAAAGTCAACGGTTGAAACAAGGTCTTACGATTGTTTGAGCAAGAAAAAGTTACCCAATAAGATCGTGGCAATCAGGGTAAGAAGGAAAATGGCGGTGAAAAGTGAATACGAGAAACGGGTGCTCATTTCCATTAGAATAACCGAAAGTGCTGCTATTAAACAAGCTAGAGTAGGGCAATCTTGCCGTTTGCAATCAAGGACAGACATTCTCGCTGGCCAGGGAATGCTACCGTTGTCAGATCAAGTGTCCCAAGATCATGCCACTCGAGACTTTCGGCATCATCAGCAGCAACTGGAGTTTGGTTTCCAATGTCTACCTGAAAAAAAGCTGTTGAGTTGTAAACCGTCATCCCCCCAAACTCGTAGGCATCCGGACCAAAAACACCTAGTTGCGCCATAATGGTTCCATCTACCCCAAGTTCTTCGCGTAACTCGCGTAGCATCCCAGCTTGAGGAGATTCTTGGGGTTCTACATATCCTCCTGCTAGGTCAAGCATCCCAAGGTATGGTGCGACTTTTCGTCGAGTGAACAGTAGTTTTCCATCACGAATGATAATCGCTGCTGTCGTCACATTTTGATTCTGGTAGAGGACGAATCCACAGGAGGAACATTGATGGACGGGAGTGGTTTCTTTTGTGACCACAATTAGTTTTCCTGCACAACGGGGACAGAATTGAAAAGACGGTTGAATCATAGACACGACTGAATAAGAGAAACCGGATAGCGAATGTTTGCTTGATAGTCTAAGAGAACCTGATGCATCCCCGGTCGAAGCTGTTGAGGAGCATCAAGAAGTTCCTGCACACTCTTCCATTCAACGGAAGATATTTCATCGATAGCCGATCGATGTGCCGGCACGTCTTTTACTTCGACAAGAAATGCAACGCCCAATGACCCAACGGTTTGATAGATTCCAATTAACGATTGAATCCTGCCTTCATACCCCGTCTCTTCCGCAAGTTCGCGCAGCATCGCTTCTTGCAGCGGTTCACTCGCATGGATATGTCCAGCGGGTAGTGACAGCATTCCTGCTTTTTTCCCAATGGATGTATTCGATTTGGATTCGGTGACAACCAGAACATGAGTAGGATCGTGTGGGTGAATTGCAATACATGCAACTCCAACAATTGCGGTAGACATGGTGTCCGTATTGTCAAACCTTATTGCAATAAAATCAACTACAATAAAACAATGTCTACTGCAATCGTTTGGTTTCGTCGTGATATCCGTGTCACTGATCACGCAGCGTTAGCACTTGCGACGCGCACACATGACAACGTTGTGGGCGTATTTTGTTTTCAGTCTCTCTTTTTTACCAACGCGCATTCGAGTGCTAAACGTAGTACGTATCTACTGGCACTTCTCCACGAGTTGCAAAAATCCTTGCACAAACTGGGAATTCCATTACTGTTTGTAGAAGGGAACCCGCAAACGGAAATTGGAAAGCTGTGTACTACTTTGTCGGCAGACTCCCTGTATTACACCGTTGACGATGCGCCATTTGCACGAAAGCGCGATATAAGTGTGACTCATACGTTAGAAGCTCAACAGGTTACTGTGATCCCAGTCGAGGATCAATTGATTTTGTCTCCTACGAAGGTTCTTAAATCGGATAATAGTCCATACAAACAATTCACTGCTTTTAAAAAGGCATGGCTTACGCAGCTTGATACTGTTGATTTAAGTGAAGTCCATGTAACGCAACATAAGACATCCGTTGATTCTGAATTGATCAGTCAATCCAAAGAGCTGTTGGATCACTATCAGAAAAAGTATGGAAACGCTGATCTTTCTGCCTCTCCGTTTTCTCCCCATGAAGATCATGCAATTGAACGGTTACAAGAATTTCTGGCAACCCAAGTGGATACCTACGAATCCAACCGAGATTTTCCCGCACTGCAAGGAACTTCTCAGATCTCTGCCTATTTAAAGTTTGGGGTGTTGTCGATTCGCATGGTTCTACGTCTCTTGTTACAGTCTTCACATGCGGTATCTATTGCATCACTGTCAGCAGGTAAACAAATATGGTTATCGGAATTGATTTGGCGAGAGTTTTATCATGCGGTGTTCTACCATTTTCCCTACTCCGCTGATGCAGCGTTTACTAGAAAATACGACGCCATAGTCTGGGAAAATAATCCCACTTATTTTCAAGCTTGGTGTGAAGGGAAAACAGGGTTTCCACTCGTCGATGCGGGGATGCGACAACTGGTGACTACAGGGTATCTGCATAATCGCTTACGCATGATTGTGGCGTCCTTCTTATGTAAAGATTTATTGATCGATTGGAAATGGGGCGAAACATTTTTCGCTACACACCTGATTGATTATGATCCTGCCAGTAATGTGGGTGGATGGCAGTGGGCAGCAGGAACGGGAACCGATGCCCAACCATACTTTCGAATTTTTAATCCTCAAGCACAACAAGAAAAATATGATCCAGAGTGTAGCTTTATTTCCCGCTGGGTTCCGGAATACAACTCAGATGAGTATCCCGCCCCAATAGTCGACCACTCGCTACAGAGATCTAAAGCGCTAGCGATGTATTCTGTTCGCTAAAGACTGTATTCTGTGATTGATCAGGTCAATGATCGCTTTGGTTCCTTTACCCTGAAGTTGAAATTGTTGATTATTAAGCTGCCATTGGCATGGACTCAGATTCCTCAAGCTGTAGATAGGTAAGTACCTGTTCAATTAAAAAGACATCACGATACAGCGTTGGGTTCGCAAGACCTGCAACGAAATTACCAAGTCCTAAGGCACCATGCTCTCTGTCTGCTACGGTTGCACC
>JAGOVC010000059.1 GCA_018060955.1 Candidatus Woesebacteria bacterium
GAGGGGTACAGTATAAGGAAGATGTCTTTCCTTGTAAAGTTTTTACAAATGAGTAGCGAACTTCAAAAGACGTTCTGTTTTGCAACCTTTAATACCTATCCTTGAAATTTTATTAGCACAGAAAGTTTCTCTTCATATTTTGCTAAAAAGGCTGGAAGTTGTGAATGCAGCGGAGTAGGAAGTGAATCTAAGGTAAACCACTCAACCGCATCCAGCTTATGAGGCTCATTATTCTTGACTTGTTTGCGATCTACTCGCACCAAAAAACATAATGCAATCCAATGTGTAGGTTTACCATTTAGCGATCTGTGAACGTCCATGTATCCTAGCGACTCATAGTCGAGAACATCAGATGCATACTCTTCTTTGATCTCTTTGCGTAGTGTTTCCTCCACAGAGTCGCCAAATTCTAAAGCTCCCCCTCCGGGATCCCAAGCCCCTTGTTCGTCTCGACAGTTTTTGCCACGTAGAGATAGCAAAATATTCCCTTTTCCGTCATGGCAAAGAAACACAACACATACACCGGTATAATCGATTCCTACCTGCATAGATCTCTTATTACCCTTTCACTCACTTCATTTTTAGCATGATACACTTTTGACATGAAACTGAATACTCTGACCCCAGAAGAAGAACGCGTCATTCTCCACAAGGGGACAGAAATGCCCTTTTCTGGAGAATACGATGAGTTCTGGACAGAAGGTACCTATGTGTGTAGACACTGCAGCACCCCCTTGTATGTTTCGAACCACAAGTTCCATTCTGGTTGTGGTTGGCCGAGTTTTGATCAAGAAATTCCTGGAAAAGTACTGCGTGTCCCTGACGCAGATGGAAATCGAATTGAAATCCAATGCGCAACTTGCAATGCTCATTTGGGTCATGTCTTTGAAGGAGAACAACTCACCCCTAAAAATACTCGTCACTGTGTAAACTCCGTATCACTGCGGTTTATCCCCAAAGGAACATAAGATGACAAATCAAGAAACGGCAATTCTAGGAGGCGGATGTTTTTGGTGCACAGAAGCGATCTATCAGCGTCTAAATGGGGTCCTCTCTGTTCAACCTGGTTATGCTGGAGGAGAGCTTAAAAATCCTACCTATGAGGATGTGTCTATGGGATCCACAGGACATGCTGAGGTAATTAAAGTGGTTTTTGATCCCTCTAAAATTTCTTATCAACAGATTTTAGAGGTTTTTTGGAATACGCATGACCCCACAACCCTAAATCAGCAAGGAGCCGATATCGGAACACAGTATCGCTCGATTGTGCTTACTACTTCCACAACACAACTGGAAACAGCGACAAAACTCAAAGATCGTTTAAATCATGAACTCTTTAAGGGAAAAATGACGACAGCTATTGAACCTGCCACAGAATTTTATCCAGCTGAACATTATCATCAAAATTACTTTAATACTCACACTGATGCACCCTATTGTCAGGTCGTTATTAGTCCAAAACTAGAAAAGTTTGAGCATCTGTTTAAAGAGTTGCAGGTCAAAGCATAATGGTGACCTATATAGAAGTCAGCGCCTCTTCCAATCGACGAATATCGGTAATGATCATTCTGCGTTTCTCGATACAAATCAGCTTGTCAGCTTCTATTTCTTGCAGAACTCTCGTAACGGTCTCTCTGCTGGTTGCCGAAAGGGCACCAATTTCTTTGTGCGTGAATTGCTGAATAATTCTAATTTGATTTCCCTCCTGCTTTCCAAAGCGCTTTGCAGCCATGATAAGGACTGCGAGTACTTTTCGCTTCGCATCGGAATAACTGTTATGTGTCATCTGCGATACTAGGCCATCAATACCTGTATACAATCGCTTAAGTAAGTCGACAGTAACATCTGGGTGGGAGGAAAGAAATTTCAGACATTCTTCAACTGGTGCTCGTCGTACCACAACTGTATCCACTGTTTCAAAAAAGTAACTATTTGCAATATTGGCTACTGCCCACATCATTGGGAAAAAGGTTCCCGGCTTATAGATATTTACCACTAATTCTTGTCCCTGTACTGTCAGTGCATACTGCTTTATATGGCCGGATTCTACAAAATAGACTCCAGCAGGTTCACTGTTTGCAGCCAACAATATATGTTTTGGGGGAAACGTCTGGGCTGGATATTGAGCATAGAAGGATAAGACTTGCTCGGGAATGGTAGGTTTCGTCATCGTACTGGATAGTATACTGCTTAAATACGTGATAGCTGTCACATTTTAATCCCTTGGCTAGAGTTACGATATCTTCTTCAGCACAAAGTTTTCAATTGTCGTGAAAGGAAGATATGGCCACTACTTCATTTCGTACCGGTCACTGGCAGGAATCTATTGACGTTCGAGATTTTTTGATTGCAAACATCACTCCATATAATGGCGATGCATCCTTTCTCACTGGTCCAACGATTACAACCAAAAAGTTGTGGAAAAAATGTTTTGCGCTGCTATCAAAAGAGCGAAAGAATGGTGGGATCCTTGCCATCGATACAAAAACAATTTCTTCGATCACAAGTCATAAACCGGGGTATGTAGATCAAAAGTTAGAGAAGATTGTCGGCTTTCAAACGGATAAACCCTTAAAGCGATCTATCAAACCTTTTGGCGGCTGGCGGATTGTGGATCAAGCATGTACCGAAGCGGGAAAGAAACTCGATCCTGCAGTAGTAAAACTCTGCACGACCTATCGAAAAACTCATAACGATGGGGTGTTTGATGCCTATACCGACACCATGCGAAAACTACGGAAAACTGGAATTCTAACTGGTCTCCCTGATAATTATGGCCGAGGTCGCATTATTGGAGACTATCGTCGATTAGCCTTATACGGTGCAGACGCCTTGATTTTGGCAAAACAAGAAGACAAAAAACAGTTGGTAGGACCAATGACAGATGAACTGATCAGGCTACGTGAAGAAGTTTCGGAACAAATCAGAGCACTTGAAGATATTAAAAAAATGGCTACCGCCTACGGTTTTGATGTAAGTGTCCCTGCCAAGAATTCTCGTGAAGCCATGCAATGGACCTATTTTGCCTATCTTTCAGGAATTAAAGAGCAAGATGGGGCGGCAATGAGTTTAGGTAACGTGAGCTCTTTTTTTGATATCTATATAGAAAAAGACTTAAAAACCGGTGCCCTGACAGAGAAACAAGCGCAAGAATTAGTAGATCATTTTGTGATGAAGCTTCGTTTTGTTCGTCATCTTCGAATGGAAGAATACAACCAGCTTTTTGCAGGTGATCCAACCTGGGTTACTGAATCCATTGGGGGAAAGTTACTGGATGGTCGGCACAAGGTTACGAAAACAAGCTTTCGTTTCTTGCAGACCTTATACAACTTAGGTCCTGCCCCGGAACCCAACCTAACAATACTCTGGTCTGAGCAACTTCCTGAAGGTTTCAAGGCATTCTGTAGCCAGGTTTCAATCGATACGTCCTCACTACAGTACGAAAATGATGATGTGATGCGCGACTGTGAACACACCGATGATTATTGTATTGCCTGTTGCGTTTCAATGATGGAAACCGGAAAGACCATGCAGTTTTTTGGAGCACGCTGTAACTTAGCCAAAACTTTATTACTTGCACTCAATGAAGGTCGGGATGAATTAACCGGCACTCAAATTATTCCGGATATTGCTCCCCTTCCCGATGGAAAACTAGAGTATGAGCAAGTCCAGGTACGTTTTGATAAAGCAATGGCGTTCTTGGCGGAAAATTACGTTCAGACCATGAATGTCATTCACTACATGCATGATAAATACTACTATGAGCGTTCTTTGATGGCGTTTATGGACAGTAAGGTTAAACGGAAAATGGCTTTTGGAATTGCTGGACTCTCCGTTACTGCGGATTCTCTTTCCGCAATCCGCTATGCGACCGTTATTCCGGTACGAAACGATCAAGGACTCACCATAGACTTTCAGGTTACCGGCGAGTATCCCAAGTACGGCAATGATCAAGAAAATGTCGATACGATCGCAAAAGAACTCGTTCATGATTTCAATCAAGAATTGCACAAGCATCCGATCTATCGCGATGCGATGGCAACACTTTCCGTCTTAACGATTACCTCGAATGTCGTCTATGGCAAAAAGACTGGAGCAACTCCTGACGGACGCAAACAAGGTGAGCCATTCGCCCCGGGTGCTAATCCTATGCATGGAAGAGATTCTAGTGGAGCGATCGCATCATTGAATTCAGTTGCCAAACTTTCTTATGACGATGCACGTGATGGCATTTCCAACACCTTCTCCATAATTCCAAATTCATTAGGTCACACAACGTCAGATCGGGTAGAGAATTTGGTGTCGCTGCTTGACGGGTATTTTGGAAAACACGCGCACCATTTAAATGTAAACGTACTCAATAAGGAAACGTTAGTCGATGCCATGGAACACCCTGAGCATTATCCGCAGTTAACAATTCGTGTCTCTGGATATGCTGTAAATTTCGTTCGCTTATCTCGAGCACATCAACTCGAAGTGATTGCGCGAACATTCCATGACCAGATGTAATCACCTATGCTTTCTGTACATTCGATTGAAACCTTCGGTACGCATGATGGTCCCGGCATACGCCTAGTGGTGTTTTTGCAAGGCTGTCCGTTACGGTGTGTGTATTGCCATAATCCTGATACACAGGCGATGCAAACCGCCGAGGCGGTTTCAATGAGCACAGCTGAAATATTGGATCAGCTCGAACGCCAACGCCCGTATTTTAAATCAACTGGTGGACTCACTCTTTCAGGAGGTGAACCGACCGTACAAGCCCAAGAACTTATTGATTTATGTATACAGGCAAAAGCAAAAGGGTTTCATATTGCGTTGGATACCAACGGCTTTATTCATTCAGCCCTCGTTCGTCAGTTATATGATCTTACTGATCTAGTCATCTTGGATGTGAAACACATCAATGATGCTTTTCATCGCAAACTCACGGGTGGCGGAAATGCAAATGTGCTAAAAAATGCTGCGTATCGTGAAGCCAGTGGCAAACCGATGTGGCTGCGGTATGTTCTGGTTCCAGGTTGGACAGATCAACCAGCCTACGTCTCAGAATGGGCGAAGACATTTACGTCATATCAGACAATTGAGCGAGTTGAAATTCTCCCCTACCATACCTTGGGTGTCCATAAATACAAAGCAATGGGATTACCCAATCCACTCGAAGGTGTACACCCACCAAGTGCGGCATCTATAAAGCAAGTTGAACAGGTGTTTTCATCGTATTTTAAGACAGTTGTCGTAGCATCATGAAAGGTTTTCTATGCAATTTACTTCCTTATTCTATCCAAAATCCATTGCCGTCATTGGCGCCTCAACCAAGGAAAAGTCGGTTGGAAACGATGTGGTCAAAAATTTGGTCACTCAAGGATTTTCAGGAAAGATCTTTCCGGTCAACCCTAAAGCCGAGTCGCTCTATGGTATTCCGATGTATCCATCGGTAGATGCTATTAGTGAACCGATTGATTTAGCCGTAATCGCAATTCCTGCCGCTGCAGTTCCCGAAGCGATTGCACAAGCCGCAAAAAAAGGTGCTAGTGCAGCTATCATCATTTCTGCCGGGTTTAAAGAAGTTGGGAATCTCGCTCTGGAAGAATCGGTGATTGAAACCTGTCGTGCGCACAACGTGACTCTGATCGGTCCAAACTGTCTGGGTGTCATTAACCCAGAGTGTTCCATGAATGCCTCCTTTGCCGGAATAATGCCAGAGTTTGGGAACGTTGCCTTTGCCTCACAAAGTGGTGCATTGTGTACGAGCGTTTTGGACTACGCACGAGAAGCACACCTCGGGTTCTCTAAATTCATGAGTATTGGCAACAAGGCGTGTGTCGATGAAAGTACCTT
>JAGOVC010000060.1 GCA_018060955.1 Candidatus Woesebacteria bacterium
GAAAATACCTGAATCTGACCGTGCGAATTTGAGGAGCATCCGCGGTATTCTGGTCAGCAAAATTGAGAAATTGACAGGAGGGCATTTTGTGACTGGAGGTACAACTCACGATATCTATTCGGGAATAATCGCCGACACAACGATAGAAGAGTGGGAGAATGAAGGATATCAGGTAGATTATTCAGGTACAAAACCCGGGAAAGATCCGCGTTTTTTTAGGATGAAAGGGTACGGATTTTACCCTGCCGAACAAGTTGTCAGGGATACATTGGGGAAAAGAGTGGAATTAGAGTATTTGTCTGATGAGAATGAAATAACGGTCGAAAAGCAAGCTCAGGAATTTGAACAAATTGGCACACGTCTTGTCGGGATAGTCCAATCTGATATCAATATTGTGCCAATCATAAAAGATCCTAGGTATAGAGAACTGTATCGAGGTAATAAATCGGGGATAATCAGAGGTTTGGGAGTAGAGGGAATTCGTAAAGTAATGTTGGAATCACTCTATCATGGTCATACGGTGGACGAGTTCGCACCTTTCTTGAATGGATATACAACTCGTACTTTATACTTTGAGATTTCCAAGCGTCTTGGGATTAGCACTGAGGACGAGATGGACCAAGTACAGCTAGGATTATGTTCATCATATAATGTTTTTGAGTCACAACTGCGCCTTGGATCGAGTAGACCACCAGATGAATCCATGCGACAGAAGATTGCACAAGCATTGGGAATCGAGTACGCCCCTCTACCGACAATTTCAACATCACTTCCGTCATCATTATAAAATGTACTTGCAATTTCTACATCCTATAGTATAATTATCTCATATGAAACTTGAATCACTTCGAACGGCTTTAACCACTCAGAAAGATAAGGCAGTTGCATTTGGCAGAAAGAAATATGATGCTGCTAAACCAAAAGTAACTGATGCTTTCGATAGTGCAAAACAGAGAGCTCAAAAGATAATTGATGATAGTAAACGTATTCAAGCTGCACAAGATCGAGCTCTTCGACTTCAGAAGCAGGCTGAACAAGGAATTGCATCTGCACGTCAGACTATTCAATATGTTCAAGAGAATCATTCAGTAAAAGCAATTGGAAAGGCTGCAAAGGCAACGGGACATGCAGTAAAGACTGTTGGTGAAACTGCCAGAAAGGCGTCCCAACCCCATGTTGATACAGCAAAAGCATATGTATCGAGAAAAGCTCCAATGGTAGGTAATTTTGTCGCTGCGAAAGCACATGATGCAGGCAACTTTGTCGGAGCGCAAGCTACACAGCTTGTGGATAAAGTCGAGGCTAAAGTACTCGACATTGCCTCAGATAAACTTTTAAATACACTTGAAAAACCTCAAACATGGACGGATCTTCGTGTAAAAACCGCAACTCGTCTTCATGAGAGAATGGATAAAGCAACCGATCCCCTGCAAACTCCACAACAGATCATGAAGGTTGAGTTTAATGTGGATGAGATGAACGGACTCAAGAAAGTCGGAGCAGAAGCTGGAGTATATGCTATGGATAGTCTTACCCGAGTATCTGGATGGGTTACTGCTAGCTTTTTGAGCATGGCGTTAGGGCTCAATGCAAAAGGTCAAACGCCTATTTCTGCCGAACAAACGAGCCATATTATCGCAGCTAAAGTAACCATTCCTGCAATTCGCGGGACTGGAAAAGCGATGGGAACTATTTACGAGCGTGCAAAAGACGCATTCCACGCTCATTTCACTCCACTTCCCCCGGTAACTCAAGAATCTTAATGTACACCGACCTCACGGCTAATCTTGTAAATTTTGCCTATGGCAGATTGAAGATGAGATCTATCTAAAACGAGTTAAAGAAAAAAGAGATAAGGTTCCTCAAAACATTCTAGATCTCACTTTTACTCCTCTTCCGTCTCACCAAGAAGCCTCAAAATGACTTCTTTCTTGTAGCGGCGATCTCCGCGAGAGTTGATGCGGATTGCAGGAAGTTTTCCTTTTTTACCCCAGCGTTTGATTGTCAGCGCCGATACTCGGAGGAGCTCGGAAACTTCTCGTATCGTGAGAAGATCGGGTAAGTTGTCAAGAGATACAGTTGGTTGGTGTTTGCTTTTGTCTGACATAGTACGAGAGGATTATACGAAGGAAGCAACAGGTTGTCAAATGATAATGATTACTAAGTTGGAGAGCCACAAGCTTTTAGTTACATACGACAGATTTGACTGATAATTTCACTTGTAAAACTAAACTATTTCAATCATAATGAGTCCAATGGATCGGACTTATCGCCAACATTATAAACTCAATCATGCCCGCAAAACCCTCGTATTTTTGATGGGCATGGTATTTCTATTCTTCTCTTCACACCTAAGCGCGTCCGAAATATCTGCTCAGCAAGCCACTATCAGAGTTGTAAAAAAAGCGGGATACTCTGTAGAAGTGAGTGGAACATGGTCTCCAGTCAGTTCGACGCAAAACAAAATCGCTGTTGCAAAGTGCACAGACAGTACGTGCCGCACACTTGAACAAACGTATCCAGGGGATTGTCCAATCGGTTTTATACAAGGTGCAAATAAGGTTTGGTGTGGTAGAGAAGTTGCCCCCAATGCACAAGGCGTCTTTACAACCACTGTCGGACCGTTGAGAAATGGGTACTCGGTAATCGTAGTCAATAATGCAATTTTCAACTCTAATAATAACGTAGTAAACCAATGTAGTGGAAATCCAATTTGTTCGGTAAACGGAGGAACAGCGGGATGTGCAGGCTGGCTGAGCTGTGATTCCCAGTCTGATTTTCAGATTGTCTATAATGCGGAGTCTAGTCCAGCTGTCGCACTTGTACTTCTTGATAATACTACCAATAGTATTGGTATGACGGGAGTTTGGCAAAAAACCGATGGTACGAGGCAATTTGCCCTTGCAAAGTGTACAGATAGTTCATGTGGAGCAATAGAATCGTCTATTGTATGTCCAATAGGTTCGATGATAAGTACCGACAATAGAAAGTGGTGTAGGTGGAATGCAACAGGCCTGAGCGGAACAGTAAATGCATCTATTTCGAAGGATGAATTGATGCCTGGAACCTATGCTGTAGCAGTCAATCGCTCGCTCGGCGCTGAAATGTGTAGTGGAAATCCGACATGTACTGCGAATGGAGGTCCAGTGAACTGCGGGTTGTGGATTAGTTGTAATCCCACAAGTGATTATAAGACATTCACCATACCAAATCGAAGCACTACTGTAAAAAGCAATATAAACGGAAATTTATTAACTAATACAATCAACATTATTCACACTACGTGTGATTATGGAAAATGGTGTTCATGGACCCGAAACAAGTTGATTGGTACTACTGAAGAATGGATAAACTCAAGCAGCACCATTTCGAGTGCAGGGGAGTTGGTCCTGAAGTCAGATACAAAAAATGTCTACGACAATTATGGTTCATGCTGGATCCAGTGGTTAAATGGTGCAACTGCCGATGGATCCTACTATCGTGTTCGAGGAAAAGTGGGTGCGCAAACTTCGGCTAGCAATCGCGCATTTCCTCAGCGAGGATTTATCCAATTCGAGACCAGTGGAAACGCGAATCTGATTCCAGGTGGAATAAGCATTCCCAGTGGTAGTACTGACTATGATTTTGATCAGATTGTGCAGCTCAGCGATGGTGGAAAAAAATTCAGCCTGAAATTTTGTACTTACGCGTATGGCGTCGTAAATGCAAGTATCCCTCTCAAAAGTATATCATTGGAGAAAGTACAGGCACCTACAAGTACGCAAACCCCAACTCCCACCCTCACGCCAACCCCTTCGTATGCTCCAGCCCCATGGGTAAATACGAATTACAATGTGGCGAAGGTGTTTGGAGAAGTTAGGGTGTTAGGAACGGGTTCATTTGATGGATATTGGAGAAAAAACACTTCAGTTTGTCCCGCTGTACAAGATGGATCTTTCTTTGAGTCGGCAACAATGAATGTGAATGGATATTATTTTGACAACTGTAAAGATGCCTCTACTCCATACTTTCAGCGGACGCTCACGTTATCTGCAGGATATAATCACACTCTTGCAGGGGTACCTACAGGATATGAGTGTGTGGGCTGGCAGCATTATTATCGACGTATTTCGACTGATGCATGGGAACTTCAAGGTGAGGGAACGGGCTGTAGCACCGGTTTTCGTACCATGTCTGTGATGTTGCCCGCAAGTGATTTCCATAATTCACATTATTTCTTGTATACGATAAAGGAATCTTACAGAAATGCCAATCTCGTTTTTTCAGGAGGCCTCCCGACTGGCGGCAGATGGGAGTATCAGGTCCGTACAAGTGCCACTAAACCAACAACAGGGTGGATTGCAGGTGGGACCAATGCGCAATTTCAAGTAGGTACCGCCTACTGGGTGCGACTGAAGCCTGTTTCTGGATATGCTGCTGCGGTTGTAGGTTCGGGTACATTAAGCAGTCTTTTTACAAATGTTGAAAACGATCTTGGATATTTTACGATGCCTGATACTAACGTTCAGCTTGCTGGATCGTATGTTTCATACACTCCTACTCCAACAGCTACATTTACTCCCATTCCAACAGCTACAAATACTCCCGTTCCGACAAATACTCATACACCCACTCCAACTGCAACTCCAACTGCAACTCCAACTGCAACTGCAACACCCACCCCTACACTAGTAGCTGATTTTGAGGTGAGTAGTATCTCGGTTTCACCATTGAGTTCTAGTGTGGGAGTAGGGAAGACAGTAACGATAAACATCAAGAATATTGGGACAATGGTGCCGGATGGGAGTAGAGTTATGTTGTATATCACAGATAACGATGAATTCCCAACTAGTCCTGGGGATAGGTCATCGCAAAGCATACCGGTAGAGGCTGGTAAATACACGCAAGAATTTGTAATAGGAATATCATGGAGCTCAGGAGATACAAGGACTATGGGATACGAGTATGTCCCCACAGCTGCGGGGACATATTATGCGCATGCATGGGTAGAGCCTCACAATAGAATAAGTGAGATTGATGAAGACAACAACAAGGGAACGAAAAGTTTTACAGTAGTTGCACCACCGAATGCTCCCACACCCACGGCAACATTCACCCCAGTACCGCCGACTCCCACTCCCACAAATACTCCAACCCCCATCACATCAGGAAGTATATCTCCTCTTGGATCAACCAAAAGCGCAACTCAAATCACAAACACCGTATGGGGTTGCGACTATGATATCAGCTGGAATATATCACCTTCTGGAACTCCCTTCAAGATTACCGCAGAAATCATCGGGACAAATGTAGAGACCCTTGTTTGTCAAGGAACCTCCTGTCCCAATCCAAGATCAGTCAGAGTTACCATAGCAAAAACTGCAACACAGTCCCAGTCTGCAGTATTCAGGATGCGCAATCCAAACACCAATGCGCTCATTGCAGAAACAGGGCAGTACGTATGTCGTCCACCTGTTCTGACGAATACTCCCATTCCAACAGCAACTCCCATCCCAACAGGTACACACACCCCAACACCAACCAATAGACCGATTCCACCGACAAAACCTCCACAACCAAATGTAACAAGTACACCAGTCCCAACGATTGCCGTCTCAAGTCTCTCACTTATCGATATTCCTCCAGGATACATCGACAATACAAGGGTTCTGCAGAATCAGCAAGTTTCATTTGCATTCAATCTTCCCAATAACGCAAG
>JAGOVC010000009.1 GCA_018060955.1 Candidatus Woesebacteria bacterium
TAGTGGGAATTTTTAGTTTGGGGAAATTCCTCCCACTGGGACTTACCCTTAGTTTGAAATGCTTTGCGTGTTCGTTGTTTGGCGCCCTGCTCTCAGGTCGACCTTACCCACATTACTTAATCAATGTGATTCCTCCGGCCGCCTTAATCGTGACCTATGGGACAGAACAGTTACTCTCTGCAACAGCTCGGATGAAACTACGCGGTTCCCACAAACTCATCCGTATCGCAGTCATCGGCATCGCCATTACCATAGGCCTCTATGGGATTGTGAAAACACGCTTCTGGTATTACCCCGTAGCACCGTACTATCAAAATTACATTCAGTTCATTGTCGGAGCCAAAAGCAAAGCAGATTATTTTTCCTATTTCGATCCTCGACTAAATCAGATGTATCAGACTGCAAGAACCATTGTGTCATCAACATCTTCAGAGGACTCAATCTTTATCTGGGGAGATCTTCCAACATTGTATGCATTGACCCGTAGACTTCCACCGGGACGCTATACGAGTGCGTACCACATCAAGGATTTTAATGGCTATGAGGAAACTATCGCTGCCATTGAATCAAAACAACCGAAACTACTCATCGTTGATACTGCCTACCAACCTGTCTATCCGGGGTTGCAAGCTATCATCGATTTACACTACGTTCGTGTGGACACTTCAACATCGTTTTGGATCTACAAACGATTAACCATCACTCCCAACGGCCGATGATATACTTAGGACTACCATTACCATGAATGAATTGCCGTTAAACATACCAAAGTATTACTGGATTATCCCCCTTGCCTCGATTATTGTTTCTATTCTTTTGTCTATTTTTTTGTACAGTCTTGCGCCACCCCAAATTCCCATTTGGTATTCTCTGACCATTCCGGAGCAGCAGTTAGAACGCCGAGAGGCAATTTTCTTATTCCCCATTGGCATCACCGTGATCTGTTTGCTACATGCTGGCTTGTTCACCCGCAAAGGTGCCTATGACGGAGCACTGTTACGTATCCTGATTGGATTTTCACTGATCCCGATTTTCCTATTTACATTAGGCTTAGTACGACTGGCGGTTGTAATCTTATGATGATACTTGTACCTCTGCTGATCTCAGCCATGCTTGCCTTTATCGCAGGGCCACTTGTCATCGCGTTCTATAAGAAAAAAAAGTGGCTTGATGATCCAAGCACCCAAAGTCATCCAAAAATCGTACACACCTATCCAGTTCCAAGAGGTGGTGGAATTGTTGTCGCCGTTGCCATTCTACTGAGCATTGTGGCCTTTTTACCCTTGTCCAATCAAATGATGGGCATCATGGTCGGGACGGTCATTTTGCTCCTCGTCGGAATCTGGGATGACGTAGCAAATCCGCCTCCACTCCTGCGTCTGCTGTTCCAGACCTTTGCAGCACTGTGTGTAGTTTGGGGAGGGACGCTCATTCCGTTTATTACCAATCCTTTCGGAGGAATACTTCAACTAACAGACTGGATGTTGGTGGTTAGTCCCGGAGTCACTGTACCGATCATCGCTATCGTCTTTTCTATTTTGTGGATGCTCTGGTGTATGAACAGCGTCAATTTCTCAACAGGTTTGGATGGGCAAATGCCAGGTTACGTGGTAATTTCCGCCTTAACTATCGCCGCTCTCTCCCAGCGATTTATCCTCGATCCCTCGCAGGAACAAGTGTTTACCTTAGCCATGATTGTGGCCGGGAGCTTTGTTGGCTTTTTATTTTGGAACGTGTATCCGCAAAAAATGATGAGTGGGTTTGGGGCGAGTACCATCGCAGGATTTTACCTCGCTGTGTTATCTATGTTATCGGGGGCAAAACTCGCCACAGCCATTCTCGTGTTAGCTGTCCCCATGGCTGACGCCGTCTTTGTGATTGTTCGTCGACTCATAAAGAAGAAGTCACCCTTTTACGGAGATCGCTCCCACTTTCATCATGCTCTCCTAGATGCAGGACTCTCAAAACCACAGGTCGCCATTGTCTATTGGAGCAGTGCGGCTGTCTTAGGAATCATCGCGCTTCGACTCAATAGTGGTCAAAAATTATTTGCAATTTTGCTTGTAGGCAGTGTTGTGTGTATGATTGCGATATGGCTTCGCTCGCTTTTTCAACAATTCGGGAGATCCGGCCGCGTCAGTGGATAAAGAATTTATCCCTCTATGCAGCCTTAGTCTTTTCTGGATTCTTCTTTTACCCAGGCTATTTTGCATCCGTGACTTTTGCATTTATTCTCTTTTGTATGTTGTCGTCGGCGGTATACATCTTTAATGACATTGTCGATGCTCCACAGGACCGACTACATCCCTTTAAACGCAAGCGTCCGATAGCGTCGGGTGAGCTACCTGTTGCCTATGCCCAGATTATCGCTGCCAGTTTAATGGTTGGCGTTGTCATTGTTTCTGCATTTATCTCGCCATTCTTTCTAGTACTAGCCTTGCTATATGTGGGGTTACATGTCTTGTACACCTATAGCTGGAAACATACACCCATCTTAGATGTCATGGCGATTGCTGCCGGTTTCTTGATTCGAATCTATGCAGGGGCAGTGATTGTAAACCTACATATGAGTGTGTGGTTTTTGCTCACCGTGTTGTCTGCGTCGTTATTTCTTGCCGTGGGTAAGCGACAAAGCGAACGCACGTTGTTAAAAGGAATCGGAGAAGACTTATCCAAACATCGGGAAACATTGACCCATTACACCCAGCGATTACTGGATGTATATGTGGGAATGTTTGCGACCGCGACTTGGGTAACTTATGCGCTCTATACCTTCCAACGCGATGAATTTAAACCTGAGGGGGTGCTATTTGTTAGTCTCTTTGCCAAATTGCCGCGTACCTTTACTGCGGAAAAATGGCTAATGATCACCATTCCGTTTGTCATCTTTGGCGTCATGCGCTATCTACAACTCGTTTACGAGAATAACCAAGGAGAAAGCCCAGAACGCGTGCTCTTACGCGATAAACCGTTACTCATGACCGCAATTCTCTGGGGAACGTTGGTGATGATTATCCTCTATGGAATTGGTTAAACGTAACGGTAGGCAGAACAACGAGGTTGCCACACTTCTTGAGTAATGTATCAACAGTCTTAGATAATCTGGATTAAAGAAAGTAGCAGGACAGTTGCTAGTAGTCCAACTGCAGCATATTCCAACAGTAGTCGTGTGGTTTTGACTTCGTTTTGATGGGTAAAGACTCCCCAGAGTGCATACCAAACTCCAACAAGGACAGCGATCAATGCTTTATATCCCTGCATCGAGAACACAAGAAATGCGGAGAGTAACAACGCTTCTCCAACAATCAGAATAATGTAGTGATGAGAGCGGTGGGTAAGTTCCTTTTTAATCATAGTTTTTAGAGTGTTAATCCTGATTTAAGGAAGACGACTACCACTAAGATTCCAAATAGAAACATCATGTGACCCAAATTGCGTCCTGCAATACGTACGACGTTCTTTTGATGTGTAACCCACATATCCACAAATAAAACCAAGAGCAAGGTGCCTAGGATGGCAATACTAATTGCCTTGGTCACTTGCAGCGGAGTAAAAAGTTCTGGAGTTTCACTGATAGGCGTTGGGGTCGCCAAACTCAATGCCGGATTCGTCGAAGCGACAAATTCTGGTGCAGATTGTTCCCCTGCTACTTCTGCCTGTTCCTGCTCGGTGATTTCTGTCATTTCTGCCTTCACCTGAGGAGCGCTAGTCGCCACGGGTTTTTTCACAGTTGTTTTTGTAGATGGGAGTAGTGAGGATCCAAACATTTGCACGACGACCGTGGTATCAGTCCCCAACAACTTGCAGTCAACAACGCCAATTCCAATATCCTTGTATCGAGCGTTCATGATATTTGCTTTATGGGTCGGAGACGCCATCCAGGCAGACACCATGGAATCGGTGTCGGAAAAATCACGAGCTAGATTCTCCCCGGCAACAGAATAGCGATAACCAGCATCCTTAATGAATACCCAAGGAGTCACTCCCTTTTGCGAAATGTGGGACCAGTATTGCTCCGCACACATGTGCTTTCCTTTGGCAACGGCCGCTGCGGACAGGGCTGGCTGTACGGTTAAATTGCCAAGTCCAGCCTCCGCCCGTTTAGCATTGGTAATCGCAACGACGGATGACGAGGTAATAGTTGAAGAAAAGCCAAGAACGGCAGGGAGAGGTCCTGTTTGTGACGAAAACAGAGAGATCCACAACTGCGCTACCAACATAATTCCGGTAAACAGCGCAATCCCTTCGCCATGCAAAACCCAGGAGCGATGGTTGTTGGTTTTTCGAGGAAGAAATAGATGAGCAAAAGTTTTCTGCATACGCAACACTTCAAAGTATGCGGCACACCCATCAAATCTTCAAGACCTGGACCAGCGTCACAGTACCGCCATGATACAATTATGGCCACAAACGCACTCAAGCTAAAAAGGAAAACTATGAATCCATTTTTACATATTGTCTCTGATTATGGTGTTTCTGACCCTGCATTTGGTGAAGTGATGCAACGCCTCCACGCCTCACTTTCCGATATTTCCCCGACCGTTCATATCACGTCGGTTGATTTTTCCGATACGGTAGCTGGAGGATTCTGGATTTATCAATTCTTAATGGGAAAGGCTGAGAATCAGCCAATGACCTGTTACTCCAATATCGCTCCTCGAAAAGTCCAACGCCATGCCATGAAGAATAATAGTGGAGAAGGATTAAAGTACGGCAAGTTAACCAATGGTGCAGAAGTCATCGCCGTAAACTCAGAGTATGTTTTCTCCTTCATTAAGCCATATTTACAAGAATTTAAAGAGATTAATGTCTCCAACCAAGGAACTCAATTTAGATCTCGCGATAACTACCCTCGAATTGTCAGTGAAGTACTCCATGGAAATCTGGAAAGCTTAACGGAAAATCTCCCTTTAAGTCTAATTCCCGATGTTCCGACGTCGAAAATTGCTTGGGTAGATGGCTACGGCAATATCAAAACCACGATCCGTCGGTCGGAAGTTAGTTTCCAACCTGGTCAGCAGTTAAAAATTGAAATTAACGGAGTCATTTGGACTGGGTATATGGCTGATGGTACGTTTGGTGTCCATCATGGACAGCTTGCATTCGCCGCTGGTAGTAGTGGGTATGATGATCCATTCATGGAAATCTTCCTTCGACGTCACATCGTTCGCGATGTATCCGCCTACGACGTGTTTAATCACCCAAAGTGTGGAGATACCATCGCTATCACTCCGGAGGAGTAACGCATGGCACTGCGTGATCAATTAACTGCATCTCAACAAGCGATTGAATCTGTTGTCCGGGATTTTTTTGATTCGCAAAGGGCAGTTTCAAAAGAGATTCATTCGTCCCTCTATGATTCTGTAGTGCAGCTTGAAACCTTCTCTCTACGAGGGGGGAAATCCGTCCGTTCGTTTTTATCACTCACCGCTGCAAAATTGGCTGGACTACCAGAAAGTGAAGAGTTGTACAAAGCCTGCGCGAGCGTGGAATTACATCATAAGCACATTCTCATCCTGGATGACATCGCCGATCGGGATGAAACGCGGTATGGCGGACCAACACTAGAACATGCCTATTATGCGGTGTTTGGAGAAGATCCCGATGGGAAGCACCGTGCATTATCCTTTGCAATGCTAGATGGGGTGTTATTGGGCGCATTAAGCAAGGAACTGCTGTTATCCTCCTCGTTTCCGCCGCAAGTCTTGATCGACTGTATAAAACTGTTTGACACGGTTATGTATCGAGACACTTTAGCTGGGTGGCAAATTCACGGATTGCAATGTATTGAGCCACTGCGAGATTCCAGCGAAGAATTATTCATCAAAGGACTTCTACTGGTCACTGCTCGCTACACATTTACCGGTCCCCTCTTATTTGGTCTCACCTTAGCCCAATCGACAGACCCGAAATTAAAGCAAGCAATTGTCGACTACGGAGAAGCAGTCGGCACAGCGTTTCAAATGCAAGACGACATCCTCGGACTTTTTGGTGATCCCAAAGTTACTGGAAAGCCTGTGGGAAACGATGTCCGGGAAGGAAAAAAGACATTACTGGTGCAATATGCCTATCATCACACTACCAAAGAAGATCAGACATTCTTAGAACAAATTTTAGGAAAGCCTCTTACCCCACAGGATTTAGAAAAAGTCCAAGCCATTGTGAAGGATTCTGGGGCGTTAGATTATGCCAAAGAACTGGCCAAATCATATGTCGAAAAAGGAATTCAAGCGTTAGAAGGCTTAGAGGAAAGTGAATCAAAAACTACGTTAATAGAACTTGCGCGCTATATCATTAGCCGTCAAAAATAAGTGGTTAAATCTTCTTGGCTAAGACCTTGGTTGGAACTCCATTGGTAAAGTAACGCAATGGGTCGATCAACCCAGTATCCTGACTGACCTCAAAGTGTAAGTGTGGTCCAGTAGTACGACCTGTCATTCCAACAGATCCAATTTTAACTGCCGCATCAACCTGGTCACCTTCTTGTACAGTAGCTTCCTTTAAGTGAGCATACAGAGCAGTCACTGTTGAACCATGTTCAACGTGTTCAATCACAACATAGCGTCCATATCCACCTGCTTCATACGCAACAGTGGTAACAACACCAGCATGCATTGCAAGCACTGGAGTGCCGATCGGGGCACGGATATCAATTCCGTGGTGAAAACGGTTAAAAAAGCTTGAGATCCCTAAGACATGGGTTGAAGCGATCGGTAAGACACGCATCTCAGGTTTTGCTTTCTTCTCTACCTTTTTGTCCTTCAAGGACGAAAGAGGAATAAGCATCGGAGGCAAAGTTGGAGAACTGGTCGGAGTTGGCTCAATGGCTTCCGCCTTTGATTCAAAGGAGAGAACCACATCAGCCTTCTCACCGGATTGTCCTGCAGTTGCTGCACTTTCAATCAGCATTGAAGGAAACACATCCGACAGTTGTGGGAGGACATCGTCAGCTGCATACACAGTTGATTGTCCAACGAAGATAAATAGTAATCCAAGTAGCACTGCAATGAGCGCTCGTTTCATCATTGCCACATCATCGTGGCCAGTGACTTGCGTTTAGGCAAGCCGTCTCTCTTCGTATTAGGAAGAGAGTTTAAAAAAGCCTCCAATTTCGGAGGCAAAGCCTATATTAGTTGATAACAGGTGTTTTGTCAAGTTTTGGCCCAACTGATCACCTCAAGAGAAGTTTTGTGTCTTGAGTAGTTTTACAGGCTTTCCTCTGGTATAGACTAGCATTTTGGCCAATTTCCTGATAAAATTGCTAAAGTTATGAAATACCTCTCCAGCGTCAAAATAGCCGAAAAACGTGCCTTAGTGCGCCTAGATCTTGATCTTCCCAAGACTCCCACAGGGTTTGATACAACCCGACTAGATCAAGGTATTCCTACTCTCAAATACCTCTTAACCAAAGGTGTGGGAGCGATTACGATCATTGCACATCGTGGCCGACCAAAAGCCAAAAGCACCTTATATTCGTTAACTCCAATTGAAAAACTATTACGAGCCCACTTCACTCCAGAGGAAAATGAGAAAATTACCCTTCTGGATAACCTACGATTTGACCCTCGAGAAGAAAAAGGAAGTTTAGTGTTTGCTCGAGAATTAGCAAAAAAACAAGATTTTTACGTCCTCGATGCCTTTGCGACATTACACAGAACCCACACATCGATCACTTTTATTCCTCAAGTACTGCCCACCTACCCTGGATTGCAGCTCCAAAAGGAAGTGGAAGCCTTTGCCAAGATCTTTAATTCTCCCAAACGCCCCTTCGTGGTGGTCTTGGGTGGAGCCAAGTTAGAAACCAAAATGCCGTTGATTAATGGCCTTCAGGAACGTGCTGACGTCATCCTTGTTGGTGGCAAACTCGCCCTAGAAGCTCGAGAAAAAGGCATGGAAGTTGGCCGAAAAGTCATCTTGGCTGAACTCACCAAGGATGGAAAAGACATTTCCACTGGTGCCATGGAGCAATTTGAGCGTTTCCTTCGAGCCGCAGGAACAGTTGTCTGGAATGGACCGATGGGCGTCTATGAGGATAGTAAACATGCCGACGGGACCAAGAAAATTGCTCAAGTCATTAATGACATTTCTGCCTTTACCCTAACAGGTGGTGGAGACACGGAAGCAGCGCAGACTCTCTTTAAGGCTGAATCGAAAGTGAAACACATCTCCTCTGGAGGTGGTTCTATGCTCGATTACTTGCTCTACAAGACTCTGCCTGGCATTGAAGCCTTAGATGCAAGTCAACAAAGCTTTAAGCTCTAACGCCTTCTTTTGTGTCTACCTTCGTCACTACTCTTCCATCAGGGTAACACCACTGTACAGCTTCTTGGCTAGCTTGGTAAGGATTTTATCCGTGTCCGCCTCCTCATTGAGTGTCGTTTCTAGAAGATCGGCTTCCGTATCATGTCCCATTACCTTTGCATAGGTAAGTACAGTTCCATACCCTGCAATTTCATAGTGTTCGACACGTTGAGCTAAGGAAATGAGTACTAAATCGGTCAGTTCCTCACTCACGTCTTCTTCCATGTGGACTTTTGCTTCCTCAATAATCCCTTCCATTCCTTTACATACTTTGCGTTTGAGCTTGATATCCAAATTTTCACAGACTTCTTCTAGTCGGGCTATCTGATCTTGAGTCTGTTCGAGATGGAGATTGAAAGCGTCTGCCACTTCTTGATGAACTGCCTTCTTTATCATTTTTGGCAGGGCTTTTAGAATTTGCTGCTCTGCACTATATAAATCAGTCATTTCTTCAGCAAATAGATCATGGAGGGTTGTAAGTTTTGGCATAGGGACCTTTCTGCTATACAAGAACTTCATCCTAAGGTTGCAGAGCAAAGGTTCGCACGGGTCCTGGTTACAAGACGGTAAGAACCTCTTCGTAATCAACTGTTTCTTTAGAATTTCTCTTTTTTAGTGTAGAACTAGGTGTAACTAGCAATGGAATAGTTTAAAGGAGTCATTATGCGTATCGCAATTAATGGATTTGGCAGAATTGGACGCACTGCGTTTAGAGTCTGGTTATCACACTATCAGTCCGCTGCAGACCTGGTAGCCATAAATACCTCAGGTTCGATGGATCTAGCTGGGTGGGCACACTTACTTCGCTATGACTCCAACTATGGTGTGTTATCCCAGGAAATCACCATAGAGGAACACCAAAAAGCGAAGGAAGCCTCGGATACCGATCCCTTGTTAGGCACACTGACTGTCGCTGGCAAAACAATTCAAGTCTTGGCTCAACGCGATCCTGCAAAACTTCCCTGGGGAAACCTAGCCATTGATACCGTAATTGAGTCTACTGGTGTCTTTATCACCCAGGAGAAAGCCAGTTCACATCTCCAAGCTGGAGCAAAACGCGTGATCATTAGTGCTCCACCCAAGGGAGAAGGGATTCAGACGTTTGTGTTAGGGGTCAATGAAGCGGTAGATACGCACCAAGAGGCGGCAGGTCAAACCATTATTTCGAATGCATCCTGTACCACCAATTGTGTGGCACCCGTTGTGTCTGTGATTCATCAGCAATTTGGCATCCAAAAAGCAATGATGACCACGGTACACGCTTATACCGATGATCAGAATCTGCACGACAATTCGCACAAAGATCTGCGTCGGGCACGCAGTGCAGCTAAGAACATAGTCCCCACGACTACGGGTGCAGCCATTGCCGTCACCGAAACCATTCCAGACTTAAAGAACAAGTTTGATGGACTCGCTATCCGCGTACCAGTCGCAACCGGATCCTTGTCTGACATGACCTTTGTGATCTCCAAACCAACAACGGTCGAAGAGATCAATGCAGCCCTCACGGCTGCCAGTAAAGAACCTCGGTTTGCTGGAATCCTTAGCGTAACGAGTGATCCCATTGTCAGCTCCGACATTATCGGTCGACGAGAAAGCTCTATTGTTGATCTTCAGTTAACGCAAGTAGTTGATGGCACACTCATCAAAGTAGTCTCCTGGTATGACAACGAATATGGCTACTGCAACCGTTTAGTGGAACAGGCCAGTCAATAGACGATACTGGACTCTTTTGATTCCCTTACTGCTTTTACTCTTGGCTTTAGTACAATAGGGGCATGGTTGATCAACTCTTTGAGATCATACGAGTCGGTGTACTCGCAATTGCGACGATTTTAATTATCATCCTCGCCCTTGGCGTGCTTATCGTCGTGCAGTGGATTTCGAACATCTTTGCTCCTAAAAAGACAGTTGGTGAAGAACAGGATGAAGAAACGTCCGAATTTTCAACCGTTACCCATGAAGTGGACGAAGAAACGACAGAAGTACCTGTTCCAGAACCAGAAGTGGCTGTAGAGGAAGTGGAAAAACCTCAAGAGAGCAGAAATTCTAGAAAACTGCGACCTATCTATGATAAGTATCCCCGTATCTACCGATTAGAGATCCTGTATTGGCGTGGGGTGAGTAAACCATGGTGGTGGAATAATTATGCTAGAGATCTAATCGAGTACGCAGAAGAATATTTCCCTATTCAAAAAATTAACTATTTTGCAACGTATAACTCTAATTCCAAGAGTCAGGACTATGCTAACTCGAGCTATAAAAAACGCATTCAATTTCTTCGAACGAAGAAGGTGTCCAAACATCCACTCGTGTCAATTAACTACGATCAAGAGTTATTCATGATCAACAGCAATGCTGCACTAGAGGAGATGAAAGACCGAATCGATGCAGAGTGGTATCGGCACTACGAGTTCAAAAAGACCTATCGGGATAGTGCAACCGAATACTAATATTTTTTGGTCCAGCCTGGCAATTTTGGACGATCTATCTTATACTCCAATTCTTGAGAGTTTGGCGCGGTACCAGAGCGGCCCAATGGCGAGGTCTGCAAAACCTTCGATTCGCGGGTTCAAATCCCGCCCGCGCCTCAGGAATAATTTGTAGTCACTGCTTCTCTGTTGATCCTAATTCGGGTAAATGAAAGAAAATTCTTCTGCTTATGCTATCCTACCTATCATGGCACCCAAAAAGGTTTTAGCTCAGGATCAAGCATCTCAAATTGAAAAAATCAAACCTTTAACAGATTGTGTTTTTGATTCCCTTTCGTTGAAAACTAAAATCCTCGAAGATCGTGAGTTTATCAATTGTTCTTTTGATGGCGCCATTCTTACCGATAGCCGCTTCAATGGATCTACGTTTACTGGATGCAATTTTAGTAATGCAAACGTTGCAGGTTGCAATTTCTTTTCTGCGACCTTTATTGAATGTAAGTTAATGGGAGTTTCATTCTCGAGTGCTCAGTCACTGATTGGTGTTCGTTTTGATCGATGCAACTTAGAGTATGCCGACTTTAAAGGGATGGATTTGGCCAAACAAGACTTCTCTGGATCGTCGTTTATAGAAACTAATTTTTTAGCTGCGAACTTGGAGAAAACGATATGGAGTGAGGCCCGGATTTTGAATTGCAACTTTACAAAAGCCTCACTTATTCAAGCTGACTTTCGTGGAGCAATTCTTCAAGGAATCAATCTTAGATCCGATGAATTTAAAGGAATCATCATCAGTCCAGCACAAGGTATTTCTTTATTAGAAGAGTCAGGATTTACTGTGTTGGAGTAGACAGTTTTTTCTCTGGAACCAAACCCTTATAACGTGTTAAAATGTTTCTATGAGACTGAAAACTTTCCTCTTGTTACTCTCGGCCTCTCTTCTCTTTTCTGCCTGCAGTAGATTTACTAAGCAAGAGGCAGGATTAAAGATTTTAACAAACACCCCTGCTAGCGTTGCACTCGATGGTGAACTTGTGGGTGACACTCCCTTCCAAAATAGTAATTTAAAAGTAAAGAAATACGCAGTAAAAATCACCCCTTCCGGCTCGGGCCAAGTACCCTATGAAACATCCCTAAAACTACATAAGGGATATGAAGCACAAGTTGAGTGGACTTTCGGTTCCACCGCCGATTCCAGTAGTGGATTCGTTTTCGAATATGAAGATAGTTCCACCGCTTCCGGAGCTGAACTGCAGTTAACTGCTTCCCCTGATAATGTCCCCGTTTCGGTGGATGGGAAAAATGTTGGATTTACTCCCTTACTCTTGGATAATTTAACAGAAGGTTCTCATACAGTGAGCTTGCAGGCGCCAGGGTTTGAATCAGAATCTCGTACCGTGATGCTAGTTAAAGGCAAACGGGTACTCATGACGACAAAACTTGCAAAGGAAGAAAAACCACTTGCACCAGCCCCAACTCCTGCTGCCACCGAATCTGCAGATTTAACGGCAACCAAATCAGCAAAAGCAACCAAGACTCCAACACCCAAACCCAGCACAACTCCTCTCGCAACAGCAACAGCTTCGGCCGTACCTTCGGAAGGGGTGAAGAAAACAACCACTGTCAAACCGTATGTGGAGATCTTAGATACTCCGACCGGATTCTTACGCGTGCGTGCAAGTGCAAGTTCTACCGCCTCAGAAGTGTACAAACTGACAGTTGGCTCGACTGTTCCCTATGCCAACGCATCTGCTTCAGGCTGGCTAAAGATCACCTATGACGCCTCGTTACAAGGTTGGATCAGCAGCCAATATGCAAAATTGGTAGAGTAATTTCAATGTTGAAGGATCGGAAGTAAGTCAGGTGCATGATACGGTAAATACCACGCACTTTCTTTAGATCCGTAGCGATAAAAGCCAACTCCCAGAATCATTGAATTGCTTCGAAGCAAATCGAGTTCTTGTTCAAGTGAAGTAGGATTAGGAAACACCCAGCCATCACTGGTACGTTCACCCCCAACACCGACCAATACTTTGACTGCCTTGTTGTCATTTGTTTGCAAGGTTGAGACTTGCCCATGAAGATCTTGTAGATCACTAGAATTCCCTGTATCGCTCAAGTGTTGCTTGATCAGCACAATATCGGCGATAGGATGCGATACTCCAGATAATAGCGGGAGAGTTGCACTCGAAACGGAGGCATCGATCTGTTGCTGGAGTGGCACAAACACTGGGTGAATAGGATCAATTGTTTTAAGTGATGCGTACGCAGTTTCAAGTTGGTCAGCAGTAGGAACTGGTGCGGACTGGCTGGAAGTGTACACGGTGTGTGAATCCGTAGTATCCCAGGCAATGACTGCGGGATGCGATTTCCAATGTCGTACCCAGTCGGCAACGATCTGTTCTGATGTTGGTGTCGTGGTATCACTACGATCCATCAAGCCGGGGCATACAGTAACGTCCAAGGTAGTTCGAACTTGGGCTGGCAGAATTACTCCCAATCGCACACTTGCGCTTTCATCCAGGAAATACTTCACATCCTCTTCGTTTGCACAGCTGTCAAAATCTCCCTCTATAGCTGTTACACCTAGTGATCGCAGATACTCAAAGTCTTCCCTACTGAGCCCAAAATGCGGACGTGATGCATCACCTACTTGAAAGAAAACTGTCTCAAAGGCATCAACACGCACATAGGAAGCTGACACAGAAGATTGTGGATTTACTACCGCAATATCAGTCGTGAGAGCTAATGGGCGCGAGGGTAACTCTATCTTCGACGGCCGCGGTGCTCCCATTGTTAACCAAAATGAGAGTAGGATGGCAAGGAATAGCGATACTAATTTTGCCATGAGCACACACTCCTATGAATTGTTAACCGTAAAGCTTACGGCTTCAATCCAAATCGGACATTGTCCAGATACAGTGTAAAGGCACTGTTCTCTAGAATGTAGTATTGCAGTCGTACTTTTGTTACTGCACTACTGGATGGTGTATAGGTAAATTCAACCATTCCGTTGGTTGGCTGGAATACGGCACCTTTCCATTGGCCCGAAACCCAGTCACCGTTGGTATTGTACTCATCAATATAGAAGCCAAACTCACCAGTTGCCTGGGTGGTCTTCACATCTTGACGCCATACGTAGGTTGCTTGATTGACAGCGACGAAATCACTAAAGAGATGGGCTCGATAGGTTTGAGGCACAATGTGTAAGCTGTGAGTTCCTGCTGTTCCATTGGAACTGGTATCCAGTCCAAAGGCTACCATTAAGTCACTTACCCAGTTTGCAACCCAGTTAGAACTTTCAATTTCAAAACTAGGATTGAGTACTAGGTTGACTGGCTCCGCACCAGGTGTCGGGGTTGGAGTCGGTGTGACCACAGGTGTTGCAGTTGGGACTGGGGTTGGCGTTGGCGTAACCTCAGGCGTTGCTGTTGGGACTGGGGTTGGTGTCGGTGTAACCTCAGGCGTTGCAGTTGGTACTGGGGTTGGCGTTGGCGTAACCTCAGGCGTTGCTGTTGGTACTGGGGTTGGCGTCGGGGTTGGAGTTACCAACACCGTGGAGGTGAATCGAATGTTATCCAGTAACAAGTTGAATACACTGTTCTCCAAGATGTAGTACTGTAATCCGATGGAACTCACTTGAGCACTGGATGGGGTATATGAAATTTCCCAGGTGCCATTAAATTGTTGGAACACAGCACCTTTCCACTGACCTGAGATCCAATCACCATTAGTGTTGTACTCATCAATATAGAAACCAAATTCACCAGTTGCTTGTGTGGTAGAAACATCTTGTTTCCAAGTATATGTTTGCAACGTCACGGGGATACGAGCACTAAAGAGATGTGCACGTACAGCCTGGGGGATGACTTCGACACTATTGGTTCCGTTCGTCCCTTGACTTGCAGTATTGAGTAAAAATGCTGTATCTAGACTTCGGGTCCAGTTTTCTGCAAAGTTACCTGCAACAGTTTCGAAACTCGGATTGAGCACGAAGTTTGCAGAGTCCGTTGCAATTGGTGTCGCCGTTGGTGCGGGGGTCGGGGTTGGCGTGACGACAGGTGTTGCGGTTGGAACTGGAGTCGGAGTTGCGGTCGGAACTGGTGTACTCGTCGGTGCCGAGAGATTGTACAGATTTAGGTTATCGGTATACACCGTACCTACAGCTCCTGCTGTTAAGTAGGACTGTAGACTAAATCGAGCAACTAAATTGGACGTTGCGCGAATCACTTTTTGGAAAAATCCAACGGTGTTGTTTGCAACTTTTCCAAGCCATTGGCCAGAAATCCAGTTGTTATTCGTATCGTATTCATCTAGATAGAAACCAAATTCTCCTGCGGTGAGTCCCGTTGTATTGGCGAAAGCATCAACAAGATAATCAGAACTCGTACTTGCATCAATGTTGTTAGAAAACAAATGGGCGGCAGTTGAAGATCCAGCCATTTTTACTGCCGATGTGGGGTTAGGATAGTTTCCATTCGAATTGGTATCGAGAGTAACTTGGGTTGCATTTCCAACCGTCCAACCTTGTGTCAGCCCTTGTTCAAATCCTGCATTTGTGGTTAGCGAGGGGCTATACACGTGTGTTTCATCTGCAACTCGGGTGATACCAACTCCAGACGCTACGGCATAATCAGCGATTGCGCCTAGGTCTGCAGTGGTCGTGGTGTATTCATAGTTAGGATCTAATGTTGGGGCGACATGGTGGAACACCAAAATCAGCCATTGGTTGTTTGCTTTAGCCGCATCAATGTACCCTTTTACTTGAGCCAAGGTGGTAGCAGAGTTGACTTGCTGCACTTTGAGCACAGCTTTTGCGCGTGGATACGTTTCATATCCTAAATCAGCAAATCCTCGATGGGATTCGTAGTATTTGAGAACTTGAATTAAGACTTGGTTGTCATAAGCGCCGAATGGAGACGCAAAGTTGGAGACATTGAGCCCGTGTGCTTGAAAGTCCGCACTCGAGGAAGCTAGCTGCTGCTGGACTTGTGCAGTCGTTAACGTGGGTAATTCAAGGTGAGTATAAGTATGTCCACCAATTTCCCAACCGTAGGTGTTTTGCAAACTTTGAACTTGCGCCCAAGACATTGCTGGAAGATTGGCATCATCAGTGACCCCGGTGTTGATAAATCCAGAGGTAACATAGACGGTTGCCTTGATGTTTCTTGCAGATAATACTGGGAGTGCGTGAGTATAGGTAGAAAGAAATCCATCATCAAAGGTGAAAGAAACTTTTGCTCCACCCATGGCAGTTTGTGCCTGAACAGGCATACTTTGCTGTATCGCAAAGACTGTTAAGCCAGCCACAATGAAGAAAACGGAGACAATTTTGTTAATAAGTTTCATAGCAATTTGTGTGTAGTGATAGTAATTTAGCTCGTACTGTATACCCTTTTTGATAAAGTGTCTTCCCTGTTGAGACCATTGTAAGAGTTGGTGTCTCGCTGGTAGCGAATAATACACTAGTTTGTACGGTTCGTACAGCGAGTTCTGAAACAGCATAGGTGGCCGTGTACTCTTTGGAAGACAAAATAATCGTATCGTTCAGTTTCAATTTTCGAATTGGACCGAGAACATCCGCAGTGTCCGTACCGTAGATTCCCACATTCCCACGTTTGTCATGGACTTTGTTTGTTTGCAGAGAATAAATTGCAGAACTGGTTGTAATCGGTGCGTTCACATCATGGGTTGCAAGCGTCATCACAGGTAAGGTTTTCGAAAGTGCTGGAATTGACACATTTGTCGGGACAAATCCCTCAGAGGACAAAGAGACCATTGATGGTGTGCAAGTAATTGTTGGCGTTGGGGTTGCCATGCGCGTGTTTTGAGCGGAGATCGTGACATTTTGACCAAGCTCGAAAATCCCTTTGAGCAACATGATGATCGGAATAATTGAAATGACAATCAAAATCGCAGAAGACGGGTCAAAGGGCTTTTTAGGTGCTGGAAGCGGTGCGCTCTCTTTTTTCATGTTATTTGTTAAATAAATAGCGGAAAAAATACGAAGTAATCAATCCTAAATTGATTAATGTGATCACTAAAAATCCCATCAGAATTGCCGGATGTGCATGACCTGCAACCAGAATGGTTGCAAAGCCTAAAAATCCACCGCGGACGTAACTGTTCATAGATCTCCTTTTTGAGTCCGAGTACCCCAGTGTTCTACATATCCGACACGAGCAAATCCCTTCAATCCTGCTTGATATGGTTTATGCAAGACTGTGAAAGGGCGGATAAGATAGCGTACTGCAACGTTATAGAGTAAGTAGAAATAGCAACCCAAGAGGACAATGGTGATTACATTGCTATAGAGTAATTCCGGCAAGATTGTGAGGCGCAAAATCCAGTCTTTACGGTCTCTGTCCTCATAAAAGAACATCGTAACCAAGCCGAAAACGTACGAGAACAAGAATTGTAGGAGTGACAAAAACACAATCACTTGCACCCACACACTCTGCATCGATTCAGGTTGATAGAAAACCAGGGAGATAATGATGAGCGAGAGCAAGGTTGTGAACGTAGTATGTCCAATTAAGTCTTGAAGGATAGCGGGTAAAAATCCAATATGCTCTTTGACCACGATAATACCCCAGTATCCCCAACGGACTCGTTGTTTCCACAGTGAGGCCAAGTTTTCTGGCACATCTGTCCAAGCTTGAGCATCTTTGGCAATTGCTACTTTCCATCCTGCGCGCTTCACTCGAGCGGTGATGTCATAGTCCTCGATTAAGTGATGCAATGTAAAACCATTCACTTTAGCCAGGGTTTCGGAACGAAACGCAGTCAACATCCCTTGCATCACTAGAGGTCCATGCAAGAAATTATTATCGGCGATTTTTGTAATGGTAAACCCAAAGTATTCCAGACCTTGCAAACGAGTCAAAATATTCTTGTGTTTATTTTTAACTAGAGAACGTGAACAAACTGCACCAATGTCATTCTTGGAGAATAAGGTTTCCACCATTTGAGGCAACGTGTGCTGATTAATACCGATGTCATCGTCACAAGTTAAAATGACGTCTGGAGTATGTTTCCAGGAAAGGACATGGTCGATTCCAAGGTTGAGAGCACCGGATTTATGGCTATTTTGAGTTGTTCGTAAACAAGTGATTTGTGCACTTTTAGCTGCGCGCGATTCAATTTGGGTAAAAATCTCATGTTCTTTTGATTGCTTAGGAATACAGTCATTAATGACCACTACCTTGACGGTTGGATAGTGCAGCGATAAGGTATCAAGCAGATCAAGCGTGGTTTTCCCAGGCTTATACGTGGGAATAATCATCACAACATGCTTTTTAAAAAAGATGTGGTCTGCGGACAGGGCAGATGATGTGTTAGAGGCTTTACTCATAAGGTATCACGGCTATAAAGTCACTCTTTCCATCAACCGCTTGAACAAGCTTATAATAGCGAGGACCAATAGACTTATAATTGTCAGTGCTGATTATATCAGGACGGCTGAATATTTCAACCTTTGATTTTTCTTACAACCTTTGAAGGCGGGTATTAAAAACCAGATCTATCCGCTTTTCACAATTACACTTGCCATAGTATAAAAAATGTTGAGGTTTGAAAAGGATGACATTTTTAAGCAAAGGTACTCGAGAGCAATGAGCTAGGCGATCACTAATTTCGCATGCTCTACTTTAATTGTGCCTCTCATCGTCCCTTTTTAATTCTTTAGAATACACAAAACAGTGTATTAGGAATGTAAAGATTCCTTTTATAAGCTCGTAGCCTTCTATCCCTTTGAAGTGTTATTTGAGGCATTATAGTGTCTTATAATTGGCTTATAACCCTGTAATAGACCAGAATTCTTTAGTTCCTGTATACTATCAGTCTATGATCATGGTTATTGGAGGAGCCGGATATATTGGCTCTCATGTGGTATTACAGTTAGCTACGAAGTCTGACAAGGTTGTCGTGGTTGATAACCTTTCGACCGGCTCGAAAGAAGCTCTCCAGCATCACGAAACCCTGGAAGTGGTGGATCTCTCAGATAGCCAGGCTTTAGAACGCGTCTTTACTACCTATAAACCGGAAACGGTTCTCCATTTCGCAGCCAAAATTGATGTCGGTGAATCCGTACAAAATCCCATCAAGTACTACCAAAACAATACAATGAACACATTACGCGTACTCGATCATTGTGTGCGCCATGATGTCAAAAACCTCATCTTTTCTAGTACCGCTGCAGTCTACGGTTCCACCGGAAATAAGCCCGTAAAAGAAACAGATCTCACCAGTCCTCTAAGTCCGTATGGATGGTCAAAGCTCATGAGTGAGCGCATGATCATGGACACGGCTGCCGCCAGTAATCTTCGCTACGTTATTTTGCGTTACTTTAATGTTGCCGGATCTGACCCGATGGGACGTATTGGCCAACGCAGTCCGAAAGCGCATCATTTGATTAAAGTGTGTCTGGAAGTTGCTCTTGGAAAACGTGACCATGTTGATGTCTATGGGACGGATTATGACACCAAAGATGGGACCGGAGTACGCGACTATATTCACGTTATGGATTTAGCATCCGCACATCTATCGGCTCTGGAGTATTTGGACCAAGGACACCCTTCAACACTCTTTAATGTGGGGTATGGGACTGGTTACAGTGTCAAAGAAATTATCCAAACTGTTCAAAAAGTAACGGGCAAAGAAATTCCCGTTAAAGAAATTGAGCGACGGCCAGGAGACAGTGGTCAAACCATTGCTGATAGTACAAAAATCAAACAGCTCACGACATGGAAACCCAAATTTGATGCAATTGAGCAAATCATTACGGATGCATGGAATTGGGAACAAACGATGGTTAGTCCCGTGGTGAAGGCGGATTAAGCAATCGTGCTTGAGCACGTTCTCGAATATCTGTGTATGACATCCCTGTCGTCTCTTCTAAAAGACGAACTCCCCGTCTGGTCAGTTTCTCGTCCATCATGGCATAGCGTTCGGGAGTAATCGTTATACGCCGTCGATCCGATGAATCATTTGGATTTCTTTGTATCACATCGAATGGGAGTCTGGAATTTTCAATCTGTTTCGCTACCCAGCGACTATACGCACCCTCCGGGGCAAAAAGGGTATCTGGATCTAAGTAATTTCCTTCTGCATCCTGTTTCCCTAACGTATCCACTGCTTTGAGCATTAATCCAACTCTTTGGGCAGTGGTAAGCGCTGCATCGTCTTCGGGTAACGTTTCAAGTCCTGTAATCCACTGAATGCTATGCAGATACGCCATGGGAAAGTGCGCAAATCTATTTTTAAGTAATACACTAGAGATACTATCCACAGCTGATAGTCGAAACCTTGCATTCGCAAAATTTCTTCCATAATCATGCGTATGATCTAGAGCTAGCAGAAAACAGTAGGAAATCCCTTGTTGGGCAAGATATTCACGAAAAAGCGGTGAATGCTGATACACCGTTCCCCATATGGAATCCATGATTTGGAGATGTGGTTGAAAACCAGGGTCAGGATTTAATTCTTGTTCCAAACGCGCTTGAATGGGCTCTTTGCTTGTTTGTTCCGTAAGTTTCGTTCGAATTACAGAGATTAATTCCAAGAGTGATGTAAACTGCTCATCAGTAATTTTAAGCCAATCACTTTCTTCCATTGACTCAATGGGTACACCGGTATGCAGTTTCTCATGCAACCTCACGCGCCCACTAATGGCGCGAATTCTTTCTACATGAGTTGGAACCAATTCATTTGATGCCATATTACATCATGGATTCAGTGGTTTGTAATTGTTCTGCAGTGTTAATCCCTGTTCCCACTTTTTCAAAGGGAATCAAGGTGGATAACACACGTTGATTTTCTTGGCGAGCAATCTTCACTAGATCAGTTAGGTAATATTCACCCGTGACCGGTGAAGGTTTGAGCTTGGTTATCGCTTCCTTTAGGAAGTTAAAACGGAAACAGTAAAATCCGGCATTCAGCTCTTTCAGTTTTAAGATCTCTTCGGAAGCGTCTTTTTGCTCAATAACATCGTCTACATCTCCATTTGAGCTGCGGATGATTCTTCCCCATGCCAAGGAATTGGGATCTTCATACTCCATGACCACCAGACACATGACTGCTTTCTTGCTTTCGATTTCTGCAACCATCGTCACAAGCATTTCTGGAGTGTAAAACATCATGTGATCACCGTATCCTACAAACACATACTCTGGATTCCTGTGCTCTGCAATTAATTTTTCTACCCCAACCATCGTGGCATGGCCAGTTCCGAGTTGCTCAGATTGGGTGGCGTAGAGGACATCCTGACCAGCGAGTGTTGCTTTCACACTGTCGGCAAAGGCACCAATAACGACAACAATGTCTGTCGTGACTGCACGATACAGGTCTATCCCATACTGCACCAAGGGTTTCCCTCGTAATGCCAAAGTCGTCTTATTTTTGTCGGTACTCTTGAGGCGTGTTCCTTTTCCACCAGCAAGAATAATTCCAGTTGTATAGTTTTTCATAAATTGATATGGGATATTATATCAGATACATTCTGCATCACAAATATACAAATAATGGACTATCCACCATCCTAGAGGAAAACTGCATCGTTCTGTCGAGCTCACTTCCTTGCTCTATTGTAATGCAGACCTGGGTTACTCTATCGCATACGCCATCACAGAATTAGTGTAGCCCTTTCAAGCGCATCGTAGGCGCTGACAGAATATCCCCTATAGCAAATAGATCATTTTCTTTATTACCACCAGTTTTGTACAGTATTATCCCCATTCTTCCCTGGAATACTATGCGTTGTTTTTAAGCACTTTCAGTGAATCACATTATTATTATCTTCTTACTCAACCCTATATTGTTGTTATATTCAAAATATATGTTATAATCGCCCACAAGATACCCGAACTAGGTATTAATGTGTCTCACTACATCCATTAAGGAGTACAGACTATGCAAAAGCTCGTAACCTTTTTTGCAATTCTCATCGTAGCAATTGCAACTTTTTCATTCTTTACCCAGCCTGTACAGGCTAGACGTCACCGTGACAACTGTGGACGTGGTTTCGTTGAGAAAATCGATGGTTCCGAAACGGTAGTCTATGACGGAGATGACGATATTGATTCCATCTTTATTAAAACAGATGGAGATCATGATGATGAATGTCAGGACTTCCATGAAGACGAAAATGATGGATGCTATGACGTGTCTGGACTCGGAACTTCGACTGTCACCGTAACAAAGGTTGGAAATCATCATTGTGCAGACATTGACCATGTTGAGTTCTATACCTTTGCTTGTGAGGAAGAAGAGGAAGAAGAAGAACCAACACCAACACCGACACCTCGACCTACTCCTACCCCAACACCAACCCCAAGAACTGATATTCCTGGACTCTCTTGTCCCGCAGGGATGGTCAAGTACACCTTAAATAGTTCTCCCTATACCTTAACAACTTGGGAACCTCTCAAAGGTTACGGAGTTACGCTCCCCACCGCCAGTCAGGTTGTAATCAAAGTTGCTAGTATGGTTGGTCATCCAGATCAAGGATGTCAGTCAGGATCTGCAAATGATTCTGGAAAATATCCTTGTGATCAAGGACAGAACCATGAAGAATTTAATGTGTTCGTGGATGATGTCCAATCAGGATTTGCCT
>JAGOVC010000061.1 GCA_018060955.1 Candidatus Woesebacteria bacterium
AAAACAAAAATCGGACTACTCTTCGGAATTTTTGTTTTAAATGAAGACCTTTCAAAGGTAGCTTTGAACCGGAAGCGCGTAACAGAAGAAATAGTGCGGGGCACTATTGCTACGAAAGTGCTGAGGTGGGGCCGATGGTGCTTAGCAGAATGAAAGCGAAGCGAACCATTATACTTAGAAACCAGTGGCAAGGTTACACTTAATAATTTTCATACAAGAGACAAAATATATAAGGTAATAACAATGTGTTATTATGAATGTGAATCATTATCAAATCTTTTTATACATCTTAATTTATGTGTTCCTTTCTAGGATCATTAGAACAACTTGTTACAACATCAGCGCTGGTAGTTCTTTTTATCCCCGTAGTGCTATTATCGTATGTTGTTCTTAGGTTAATTCCTAAAACAGTAATAAAAGGAGTCCGTTGGACAATTGTTACATCACTTACCATTGCTTTGCTTTTTGATTTAATTTTGTTGTTAGGATCATTTTTATTCACTTGTGTAGCGGGTCCTTGGATGAGTATTGTATAGATTTTTTGGCCGATGAAAAACCCCGCAGACGGCTTCGCTGTCTGCGGGGTTTCTATATTCACAACACGCTCTATTTTCCTGTCCAGATTTGCACTCTCTGACGCTGTGCTATAATCCGACCACATTTCATATGACAGACCCACTCGCAATTCTTTTCGGAAGTCCGGCTCGCGTGAAGCTTCTTCGCTTCTTTCTCTTTAACCCAACACAGGAATTTACATTCGACGACATTTCACGGCGAGCAAAACTCGTTCGTCGTACTGCACGCACCGAGCTCAATGCGCTTGAACGAGCAGAAATTATCAAACGAAAAGTAATGTTCACAGATCATCCGACTAAAAATGTAAAGGTTAAAGCACAGGGGTACTTGCTCAATTCAAAATCTCCACAACTCTCATCTCTTCAAACATTCCTTTTTGAAACCGCGCCAATAAACGGAAAGACACTCGTGAAGCATATGCGTAATGTGGGACCGATAGACTTTCTTGCGTGTGCGGGAATTTTCATGCGTGAATTCGATCGTCGTCTCGATGTACTTATTGCGATGAAAAAGCCATTAATGGGGAAGATAGAAGTGGCAATTCGTGCGCTCGAGGCAGAACTTGGTATTGAGATTCGGTATGCAGTACTCACCTCAGAAGATCTTAGCTACCGTGTGGGAATGTACGATAAGCTCACCCGTGACGTGTTCGATTATCCGCATCAAATCCTTGTTGATAAGCTCGGTGTTCGAAACGAATTGCATCGGCCATAGAGGTTGTACGTAGACACATTGGGCGGCATTTTCCGAAGGAAAATGCCGTCCAATGTGCTTTACGTATGTTCTCCAGTCCAAATGCTTGACTCTAAATTATATATGCGTATAATAGCGCCTACGTGTTTATGAATTTTGTGAAAAAGACCAAGTAGGCGGTAGTCGGCACCTCGGTGTCTCTAACCGCTTCGCGCGGTTTTTTTTCTTCCAAAATTCAAGGAAACATGCGATCGTTGAAAATCGCATATTCTCGAAACGAGATTTGATAAGGTCTCGTTTCATAAATCCTATGTGCTCGACACACATAGGTCATTTGCGTGCAATTGAATAAATTTGACATGCAAATGTACAGGTAAGCGCGTATAGAGTTAAGACAATTGTGCAATGCACGGGTCTTTTCGTCCTCTATACGCACACAAATACAACTCACTCGTATCCAAGTGATACGAGAAAATTAATGTACAGCGGTGTACAGCATTCCTTGCAGGAATGTAAGGGTGTATGGTGGATGCCTAGGCTTCAAGAAGCGATGAAGGACGTGATATGGCTGCGATAAGCGTGGGGGAGATGCCAAATAATCGTTATATCCCACGATTTCCGAATGAGGAAACTCACCTGCTTACGGCAGGTACCCTTGTATGAGGGAGCACACCCAGGGAAGTGAAACATCACAGTACCTGGAGGAAAAGAAAGCAACAAAAAGGAATTTTCTTTCTGATCGGATCAGTTCTCAAGTTTACTTGTGAATTGGCCATTACGGTCAGGAAGAAGATTCTTGCGATCCCCTGAGTAGCGGCGAGCGAAACGGGGACAGCCCAAACCATTCGTGTTTACATGAGTGGGGTTGTAGGGCAAAAGTTTCATTTAGTTGAGAAGAGTTACAAATTGTCTTGATAACAAAATGTGCTGGGAAGCACGACCCCAGAGGGTAATAGTCCCGTATGTGAAATCATGACAACTCTTTTGCTTTTGTTCCTGAGTAGTTCGAGACATGAATAGCTCGAATGAATCTGCCAGCACTAACTGGTAAGGCTAAATATTCTTGAAGACCGATAGTGAACAAGTACCGTGAGGGAAAGGTGAAAAGAACCCCGGAGAGGGGAGTGAAATAGATCTGAAACCATACATCTACAAGGAGTCAGCGAGGTGCATCACTTTGTTCTCAACTGTGAGGAGAAGTGAAATGACGGAAGAGGAAAAACTTGATTGGTTGATGACGAAAATTGTCAACATAATCATGGATGATAGAGATGGAGGAACTACAACATTTTGGTTCACGGATGGAACTACTGCAAAATTTCAAAATGATGCAGTAAAAAATGCCATTAAAAATGGCAAAATTTCCAAAGAGAACAATGTAATGGTTGAGTTCAAATGACATCGTATCTTCCTTAATCATTTGTTCTTTAGTCTACCGAAAGGTTGAGACTAAAGTGATGCACCTCCATGGCGTGCCTATTGAAGAATGAGCCGGCGAGTGTACCTTTGTCCTTTGTCTAAGTGGCAATCCCACGGAGGCATAGTGAAAGCGAGCGTGAATAGCGCGAAATAATAGGGCAGGGGTACGACCCGAAGCGGGATGAGCTTGCCATGTGCAGGGTGAAGCGAAGGTAAAACTTCGTGGAGGCCCGAACCGGTTGGCCGTTCAAAACCATCGGATGACATGTGGTAGGGAGTGAAAAGCTAATCGAATTCCGTAATAGCTGGTTCTCTCCGAAACAGCTTTAGGGTTGGCGTCGCGTGTTCCTCCTGGGGGTAGAGCACTGGAAGGTTTAAATAGGGAGAAATCTCGTTAAACCTATCAAACTACGAATACCAGGCAGTTAGAGCGCGGCAGTTAGACTACGGGGGAGAAGCTCCGTTGGTCGAAAGGGAAACAGCCCAGATCGCCAGTTAAGGTCCCTAAATATATGCTCAGTGCAACTTGAGGAGGTGAGGATTCTCCGACAATCAGGAGGTTGGCTTAGAAGCAGCCATCCTTTAAAGAAAGCGTAACAGCTCACTGATCGAGAGTCCTTGCGCCGAAAATGATCGGGGCTCAAGCATATTACCGAAACTGCGGATTTCATCTTTCTTCGGAAAGGTGGAGTGGTAGGAGAGCGTTCTGTTCTGCGATGAAGCTAAAGGTGTAAACCATAGTGGAGCGTACAGAAGTGAGAATGCCGGCACAAGTAACCGCAAGACGGGTGAGAACCCCGTCCGCCGAAATACCGAGGTTTCCTTCGCGATGCTGATCAGCGAAGGGTTAGTCGGTCCTAAGCCGATCCCGACAGGGGGAGGCGATGGATAGCAGGTTAATATTCCTGCACACTGTTACGTTTCGATGGAGGGACGGAGCGTTGTACCCAAAGCATCTTATTGGATTGGTGCTGGAGCTACGAGGATGTTTCTTAGGCAAATCCGGGAGACACAAGTCCGAGTAGAGTCTGAATCTGAGGCTACGGCCGAGGAAATGAGGGGAGCACGTTCTCGAGAAAAACTTCTAAGGTTAAACGTAACGGTTCCGTACCGCAAACCGACACAGGTGGTAGGGTCGAGAAGACCAAGGCGAACGAGTGAGGGGTCCTTAAGGAACTCGGCAAAAAAGCGGCCGTAACTTCGGGATAAGGCCTGCCCAGTACACCACTTTGTTCTCAACAGAGTGGAGAAGATCATGGATGTGATCGAAAAAATCAGAAGAATTAATGAGGATGAAGATTCTCAGTTGAGTGCTGAGCTTTCTAAGCTGCCTATCGTTCATTGTAAAATGAGCGATGGAACAGACTTTGAAATTGACTTACAACAGGTTCAAGCAGCTGTCCAAGGGGGGAAAGTTTCTATCGAACAGGTTAGAAAATTGGAGTCCTTCAAAAGAATGGATAATGCAATTAATGACACTTTTATATTCTTGATCTGATGATTAGTTCTTTAGTCCTACCTACAAAGTTGAGACTAAAGTGGTGTATTGGGCCGCAGCGAAAGATTTCCTGGCAACTGTTTAACAAAAACACAGCTCTCTGCGAAGACGTAAGTCCATGTATAGAGGGTGACGCCTGACCAATGCCGGAAGGTTAAGTACGGGGGGTGAAATGGAGCAATCTGTTTTGCTGGACTGTATAAGCCCCGGTCAATGTCAGCGATAACTATAATCGTTCTAAGGTAGCGCAATTCCTTGTCGGGTAAGTGAACTGCCCGATTCAACAGCAATGTTGTCTTACTATCACGCTTTAGAAACGATGTTAAACAGATAATGATAGAATGTTCGGCTTATAACGGTGAAACCCCACCCGGGTGCTCTCTTTCAAGGAGAGAGCGATACACGGAGGGCAATACCGTGGGAAGTCGTCTAACGTATAACGTTAGATTGACCCCGTAACGACTGATGTCACTACCGTACAGTGGTGACTGAGATAGTGAAATGATACGATAGTATCATGGTATCTATCACACGCCGACGCTCAACAAAAAGAAACGTGTACGAGTATATTTCAGGGTATGTCGATGGAGAAGGTTGTTTCAGTATTTCATTTTTGAAACGGAAGAAGTTGCTTGTTGGCATTGAAACCAGAGCAAGTTTTTCTGTCAGTCAGAATGAAGACAGATCAGAAGTCCTCTTTCTTATGCAGAAGCACTTCGAGTGTGGACACATACGAAGAGATTACTCTGATAAAACACTGAAATATGAAGTGCGTAAATTTGAGGATCTTCTCACAAAGATCATTCCTCATTTTTATGCCTACCCACTCCTTTCCGGAAAGCAAAAAGACTTTTTGCGTTTTGCAAGAGTTTGCACGCTTATGGAAAAAAGACAACACCATACCAAATCTGGATTACGCACCATCGTGCAGTGTGCGACCAAAATGAATCCAAGTGGCAAACGGAAATATACGCAAGCTGAATTGCTTGCATTGTTGAGATGAAGATATAGTCTACGCCCTTAGTAATAAGGGAAACACAGACAGTAATACGTATGTAGTACTGACGAACGTGAAGTTCCGACGTGCACGAAAGGCGTAATGACTGGGAAACTGTCTCAAGGACCTGCTCGGTGAAAATACAATGGGGGTGAAGATGCCCCCTACCTGCAGTTAGACGAAAAGACCCCAGGAGCTTTACTGTAGCTTCGTATTGGGACTGTTGAATTAATGCGTAGTATAGGAGGGAGACTTTGAAGCGGGCTTTCGGGTACCGTGGAGTCGTCAGTGAAATACCTTTCTTTATTTTGGCAGTTTCTAACCAGATAGGCAAAACCTATTTGAGACAGTGCGTGGCAGGCAGTTTTAGTGGGGCGCTACCCT
>JAGOVC010000001.1 GCA_018060955.1 Candidatus Woesebacteria bacterium
GATTACGCTCCACGATGCAATTTCTCGGAGATCAGGGAAGAGATGCGCTGATCGCTCGTGGAATCTTAATGGATAGAGATCCGGCGTTCATCGGACCCGTCACTAGTGTCGGTAACATGTACTTAGGTCCATTCTATTACTACTTCATGGTTCTTCCATTGATGTTTAGTTATCCCGATCCCTCCGGACCTGCGTATGCAGTAGCGTTTGTGGGTGTCGTGACATTGGCACTCCTTTTCGTGTTAGGCAAAGAGTTAGTCGGAGAGAAAACAGCATTACTAGCAATGGGGTTGTATGCAATCGCACCGATCGTGATTGAGAATGTACGATTCTCATGGAATCCAAATATCGTTCCGCTATTTTCACTTCTCGTATTGTGGGCAGTGAATAAAACAATGCAAGGGAAGTATCAGTATTGGGTGCTTATTGGGCTATGTGCTGCAATACTATCGCAGCTACATTATTTAACATTGATCGTAATCGGAATCGCCGGAATCTTTTGGTTAGTACAACTATATCGTCAGATAAAATTCAAGTCAGTCAGTCCTATTTTTATTCGATCGACGGGATTGGCAATTCTTATCGTAATGCTCTCTGTCATCCCAATTCTGATTTACGATGTAAAACATGATTTTCTAAATGTTCGTGCGTTTCTTTCTTTTTTTATTGGTGGTTCGAGCTCTGATGACGCAAGTCACTTCCGAGGATTTGGTGAACTCTCCGCAGTCTTTTATGCTTGGATAGCCTTGGCTGTACGAAACATGAGTGAAATATTTGGTATTCGTATTCCCAACTCTGCAGCTTTAATTTCGCTGTTAGTGGGGATCTATCTTGTTATTAAAACTTGGTTTAATTTGCGCTCGCAGTCTCCTGAACTTCGACGTGGAATCAAACTGATCATTGCTTTTTTTGTGATCGGAATTGGTGTTCTTTCATTCTATAAAGAGTCAATCTTTAATCATTATCTTGGCTTCTTATTTCCAATTTCAGTATTGTTGTTATCTGTCTTTTTAACGACACTGTGGAAATCAATTCTATTGCGACCTTTAGTCCTAGTTTTTGTAGGCGCCATCGTATTTTTCAGTTTCCAAAACTATCCAGGACAACATATTTTGGGGATGAATGTTGATGTATTTAAACAGACAGCAGACGAAATTAAAAAACGCACAATCCCGGGAGAGCAATATGATATTTTGCTCCTTTCTGAGAATAATGACTTTTTGGGAATGAATTATCGATATTTTCTGACTACGAGTAAAGATCGACCTGCGAGTGAAGAAGACGTGCATAGCTTTAAGCGATTGTTTGTCATAGATGAGGCACACAAAGAAAATCCCTTAGATACCCCACAGTATAAGATCGCTATCTGGCCGAACAGAGATATTATTGATGCATTTAGCATTAAACATGGTCCGAATGTTGTGATGTTAGTGCGCTAAATGGAAAAGCTCATAGAGGAATATGAAAGCATTGTTACAGCGTCATATCTGGGAAATTGTGTTTCTATTTGGTCTCTGTTCACTTGCTTTTTTTCTTCGTTCGTATGCGCTATACCGTGATCTCTTCTTTGCGTTCGATCAAGGACGTGATGCCTGGGAAATTGTAAAAATGCAACAAGGTGACCTCACCTTGATTGGTCCGGTAACTGGACTAACGGGAGTATTTCTTGGCCCGTTTTGGTACTACTTGTTGTTTCCACTGTACTGGATTGGAAACGGAAATCCCGTAGTTCCAGCGCTAGGTATGATCGCCTTGCACACCTTGTGCGTAGCGATCATCTATTCAATTTCGAAACGTATTGCTAACTGGAAGGCTGGGGTAATCTCTTCAGTGTTATTTACGATATCGTTTTCAAATATTATGTTTTCTCGGTGGTTATCGAATCCTGCACCGCTTCCTTTATTCTCATTGCTATCGTTTATCTGTGTATGGAAAGCTCTGACAACAAAGAAGACGCTATTTTTTATTCTTGCTGGATTCTTTTTCGGTCTCTGTATGCAGTTAGAGGCTGCAAATGCAGTTTGGTATATTCCAACAGTCGCACTCCTCTATGCATATGAAGTTTTATATGTAGAAAAGAATCTTTCTTCAATAAAGGAAAAAATAGTTAGATTCTTTCGTTGGGGAATCTTCACCGCTTTAGGATTTGGCATTACGCTTGCACCTCAGATGCTTTTTGAAATGAAATGGAACTTCTTAATCAGCAAAAACTTACTGACCGCTTTCGAAACTACTCATAGTGTTACTTTGGCAGAGTCATTGCCAACGCGCTTGCGTCTGTTATTTGAGCTGTATAGCAGAGGAATGATCGGAGACCGGATTATCCTGGGATTGCCCATTTTGGCATTACTACTCATTCTGCTGTTTGCACTGCGCCGACAGTTTAATCAGAATCGTGGACTGCGAATCATCATAAGTTGGTTTATGGTGCCGCTATTCTTTCATGCAATCTATACAGGGAACTTTGGAAATTTCTGGGATTATTATGTTGTGGCACAACATGTACCACTGTATATCATGATTGGCTCGCTGATAGGTCTTGGAATAGCCTTCTTTCCTCGGGCGAAATTATTGTTAACGAGTTTGACGATATTTTTCTTGATTAGTTCAATGGTATTGAACTACGAGCGATGGAAAGGGTTTTTGACGCCCTATGCTGACCGTTTTTCCCTTCAAATGCAGGTGGAAGCAACCAAATGGATTGCATCAAAGGCTGGTAGCACGCGCTATGGCACCTGGGTGTATACACCCGACGCCCAAGATCAAGCGCATCGCTATGTGTTTTACTGGATTGGGAGACAACTTCAAAGCATGCCTGGCCAACATGTCGAACAAGAACCACTAATCTTTATGGTTGTAGAGGATGATGCAGGGCATGCAAAGCGACGAAGTGAATGGATTGCCACAAATCAAACCTTTGGAAACCTCATTGAGACAAAGAAATTTGGAGCGATCACCGTATTTATGATGGAGAACACTTTTATCACACAACAATAGTGGTTTGTTGAGCCAGAATAGAATCTTTTGTGTACAATAGGAAAATATGTTTCTCTCGGTAGTCATTCCCTCGTACAACGAGGCATCAAACATCTCTAAAGGCGTACTTGACCAAGTATACAGTTTTCTGAAAACGAAAAGCTACTCTTGGGAAATTGTCTTAGCAGATGATGGTTCCAGTGATGGGACTTTAGAGTCGCTAAAAAACTTTGCTAAATCCAAAAAAGAAGTGCGAGTTCTCGCTCTCCCACATCGAGGGAAAGGTCCGACTGTTATTGATGGATTACTTCAAGCAAACGGTGACTGGCGACTCTTTACTGACTTTGATCAAGCTACGCCAATTTCAGAGATTGAAAAGCTACTACCAGAGACAAAAAAAGGGAATGCGATTGTTATTGGATCTCGAGAAATTGCGGGAGCTCAGAGAAAAAAAGAACCATTTCATCGTCACTGGATGGGAAAAGTCTTTAATCTGTGTGTGCAACTAATCGCAATCCCTGGCATTCATGACACTCAGTGTGGATTCAAGCTATTTTCTGGTCAAGCTGTTAAAGCATTAGTTCCAAAAGTCGTCGTCTATTCTTCAAAGGGGAAAATGCGAGGAGCATTTACTGGTGCCTTTGATGTGGAATTGCTTTACATCGCAAGAAGAAAGAAATTTTCTATTGCTGAAATACCCATTGTTTGGAACTATGCTAAGACAGACAGAGTTGATCCAATCAAGGATTCAATTCGAATGTTTATAGATATCCTTCGAATTCGAGTAGCGGATCTACAGGGTCATTACAAATAACATGCGTCGATTAAGAGCTATCATTCCACTGTGGTTTCACCCAGCAATAGTGTTGTGGAGCATCGTTTTTTTTGTCTGGACTTTTTTTAAGACGGATCCGAATTTGTATTTCTCCACCCACCCTTTGCTCGTACATCTCCAACAGTCTGCTTGGAGAATGGGAGAAAATCCAATGATCGTTGTCTGTGTCTATATTTTTCTCGTGTTATCTGCATTTGCAATCTATCTGGTTGCGTTAAAGCAGCAGTTAAAACTTTCTGTACTGTTGTTGATAGTTCCTCTCTTACTGTTAGCGAGTAATGTCGCCCTATCACATGACCTGTTTAACTATATGTTCAATGCGAAAGCGCTTGTGCACTATCAGCAAGATCCTCATGTGCGTAGTGCTCTTGAAGTTGCTCCAACCGATGAGTGGCTACGGTTTATGCATAATGTCCACACAACGGCACCGTATGGGAAATTCTGGACCTATCTGACCACAATTCCCTTTTTCCTGGGATTCGGTCGTTTTTTGACAACCTATTTGTCATTTAAACTGTTCATGGGAATTGGGGTAGCGTGTTTGGCTGTTGCTCAATTCAAGCTCTATCAGCTAAAAGGCACATCAAAATACTCACTTGGTTGGCGATGGTTCTTTTTTAACCCTCTATTTCTAATAGAAACTTTTTCCAGCGGACACAATGATGTGTGGATGATGGTGTTTGTTTTCAGTAGTTTCTGGTTACTTGAAAAGGCTAAGCGCAAATCTGTACTCATCACGCTGCTTTCATTCATTCTGATTCTTCTCTCAACTCAAATAAAGCTTGCAACGGTTGTGTTGCTGCCAGTCTGGATGCTGTTGTGGTTCGTTCAAACGGTTCGACTTAAAAATGCCTCGCTAAATGGAGTGATCAAACTCTTTGAAAACTACTGGGCGGAAATTTCTGCTTTTTTACTATTACTACCATTACTGACAAGTCGTTCTCAACAGTTTCATCCCTGGTACCTGATTTGGGCACTAAGCTTTCTTCCCTTTATTAAAAATTCGCAATTCAGACTGTTGCTGCTATTGCTCTCGTTTACAAGTTTGCTTCGCTACATTCCGTTTCTTTGGGTAGGGGAGTATTCGGCAACTTTATTGAGCCAAAGTCAATTCATCACTTGGAGTGCTGTTCCTATCTGGATCTTGATTCTACTCTTGATTCATTTCCGGGATCGACTGCGTTACAATGAATCTAGAGTCGAGAATGCTTCCTAATTATGCAAAAAGCTATAGACGTTATCCGCCTGGTTTATCGATTATTTCCATTTTGGGCTTGGACACTAGCTGGCTTTTTAGGTCTCCATCTCCCGTCACTTCTTCTGCTTCCGGTATTTGCGGATGAGGCAATTTATATTCACTGGGCTCAACTCATCATTGATGATGCGCAACGCTTTGCATTTTTTTCCATGGCGGATGGGAAACCACCATTATTCATTTGGCTGTTATCTGTTGTGATTCGTATCTTTCCAGACCCGTTGTTTGCTGGAAGAATTCTTTCCCTATTGATTGGATTGGCAACCGTTGCAGTCCTAGCTAGGCTTACGCGTCAACTGACCAAACGACCCTGGGCATCTATCTTGACTGTTGTGTTTGTCTCGGTTCTTCCATTCTGGTTTTTTTACCATAGGGTCGCGTTAATGGACGGTTTACTAGTATTGTGTTTAGCACTGTCGCTGCTGACTGCACATCAGATTGCTTGCATTACTTTGCGTGCCAAAAAGATTCCCTATCGAATTATTCCCCATCTGCTTCTGTTAGCACTGTTTTATGGTGGGGCACTGTACACCAAAACTCCAGCGTTATTTGCAATTCCGAGTTTGGCATTGGCCCCTCTGCTTGCTTGGGCAGTAGAATCAGATTTGGAACAACGGCGATTTGGTTTCAAGAAGATTATCGAGAGTATGGTGTACGTAGGAATCGGCGGATTTTTAGGTGGATGCCTCTTCTTCTTTTTGCGCATTTCTCCCTTGTTTGGAGCGCTGTTCTCGCGTAGTCAGGATTTTACTTTTACATTCTTTGAGTTGTTAAATGGCGAACTTGACTATGTGATTTTGGAAAGTCTTCCCAGAGTCATCGGTTGGATTGCAACATACCTAACTTTGCCAGTATTTGTTATTCCATTTGTAGGACTTTTCTACGGTAGGCATCGAAAAACAATTGGAGTACTATTGCTGCAGGCTACCCTATTTGCACTTCCGTTAGTCGGATTCGGCAGGGTGTTGTGGCCTCGATACTTTCTTCCTGTTGTTTTGTTTTGGACTCTCGCTTCGGTATTGTCATTTGAAACAATTTTGACTCAAACTCGGACCCGACTTTTTGGGATCGTAATGATTGGACTAACGCTCATTAGTAGTGCACTATTTATCTATCCTTCGTTATCTAATCCCGCTCTCATCCCATTTGTTCCTTCCGACAGAACGCAATATCTGACCGAATGGTCCGCAGGATATGGAAATTATGAAATTGCACAATTCATTCGTTGGCGACAATCACTGTTACCCACAAACTCTCCAACCAAAATTGTTGTTTTAACTGAAGGATCCTTCGGAACCCTTCCAGATGGACTAACGATGTATTTTCAAGGTGTAAATGCGCTGCCAAGGATTGAAATTCAGGGCATCGGGGTGTCAGTTCCGGTTATCCCTCAAGAATATCTTTCCAGAGCTAATCAAGATGAAGTGTATTATGCAGTAAACAGTCATCGACTAGGTTTAACTAATCAGGACAATCTAACCAAGCTATTTGAATACAAACGCCCATCACCAGGTCCAAGTTTACTGTTCTATCAGATTCATTAACGTATGCAGAAGTCTAATCTTTTTAAGTTGTTTGATAAATGGCTTGTTCTGCTGGTCGGAGTGTTGTGCGTATTCTTGACAAGTTTTGCACTTTTCCGGTCGGAGTTCTTTCGACCGCATGATTACACCCATGCAGCGCGGATCGTCGAGATGCAGCGAAGTATTCAAGCAGGAGAATTTCCAGTCCGCTGGTCAGAAAACTTTGGCTTCGGTTACGGAATGCCACTGTTTAACTTTTATGCGCCTTTTCCCTATTACTTGGCGCAAATTCCCAATGGAATATTTGGGGTCATCATTGCAATAAAATTCTTGTATCTGTTCAACGCAATCGTTGCCTTTATTGGAATGTATCTTCTTGCAAGAGAATATTGGGGGAAATACGGCGCAATCCTAAGCGCGATTATTTTTTCTTTTTCAACTTACAGAGCACTCGATTTGTATGTCCGTGGTGCAGTGGGAGAAGTTTTTGCGATGGTAGCAATTCCGTTTGCATTGGTAGGAGTTGTGTATCTTGAGAAACAAAAGAAAGGTGGATTCTTTTGGCTTTCGATGAGTATTGCAATTACATTAACCTCGCATAACTTACTTGGACTATTGTTGGTTCCACTTGTAATCATTTTTGCAGGTACACTCGCAGCCATCTCCACTAAAACACGAGAAGAGAAATTGCGGTACTTGAGGTCCGTTGGACTCTCGCTACTGATGGGAATTGGGTTGTGTGCGTTCTATGTTATCCCTGCGTATGCTGAAAAAGGATTTACTCGCGTTGAACAAACAATTACCACTGGGGATTTTGATTTTCATAATCATTTTGTAGCTCTTCGACAATTACTTTCAGGTACATGGGGCTATGGTGGCTCCATTCCAGGATTGGAAGATGGATTAAGCTTTGCACTTGGAACAGTTGCCCTGTTACTTGCTGCATCTGCAATCATGATGATTTGGCTTAAGGGAAGTGCTTTTTCAAAACGATTGTCTATTGTGTTGTTTTTCTTCTTTGCGCTATTTACATGGTTAACGACATCAAAAAGCCTTTGGATCTGGGAACACGTATCAACTCTGCGCTTTCTCCAATTCCCTTGGAGACTATTAGCTTTTTCCCACGTGTTTCTGGCTTTATTGGGTGGCGGTTTGGTAGTCGGTGTGCACAAACGGGTAGTCAGCGTGGTGATACTGAGTGCCGTGTTGATTTTCGGAGTAACGCAAGCAAAGCTGTTCGTCCCAGAAAAGTATTTACGAGACTACTCCATGTATTATCGTACGGACGAATCATTTATTCGTGAGACCTTAAGTTTAACGTTAAATGACTATTTGCCTCCTGAAGTTGTGGGGACAAACTATCCAGCCCCGCTAGAGAATAGGTTAGAGTTGATCTCAGGAGAAGGTACTATCAAGATTATTCAGGAAAAACCCGCTTCGCTCCTTTCGGAGGTTTTCTGCAACACTGGATGCAAGCTTCAAATAAATGTATTTTCATTTCCTGGATGGAGAGCGTACCTGAATGGAGTATCATTACCATTACTCCCTGATACGGCAACTGCCACCTACAACGTAGAGATTCCAAAAGGGGAACATGAACTGTTGGTTCGACTCGAACGAACACCATTACGTGGATTATCAGAATTACTTTCTCTAGTAGCATGGGTTATTTTCATCATTGGAGTAGTGCAGTTAAAAAGAATTAAAAAGTAGCAGTATGAACTTTGCAAAAATAACACCTACGGATGAAAAGACCCCGTCGCTGACGATCGATGAGGACGTGTTACAAGTTGAAGATATTAAAAAAAGATCAATGAATGGGGCGATTTCGTATGTACTACGCTCTCTCTTTCTTCAAGGGATAGGTGTCCTCTCATATTTTTTATTGTCCGCATTGTTGTCTACAGGAGATTTTGGAATATACGGAATTGTTGTTTCAATCAGTAGCTTCTTTACGATTATCTCTGATATTGGATTAGCTGCCTCGTTAATTCAAAAGAAAGAAGCTCCAACGATTCGTGACCTACGAACTGTTTTCACAGTTCAACAAATCCTTGCTTGGGTGGTTTGTCTGTTAATCATCGCAACTGCCTGGTCACTTCATCTAAGTGGAAGATTGGAACTACCGGCAGTATTTCTTGCTGGAGCATTTGCGTTATCCTTTCCCATCGTTTCTCTAAAAACTATTTCCTCAATTCTTCTTGAACGTCAGCTAGAATTTGGAAAGTTGGCGATGCCTGCGGTTGTAGAAGCAATCGTCTTTAATGGGATTGTGCTGTTTTTTGCCTGGCGAGGAATGGGGATCACCAGTTATTCAATAGCCGTACTCGCACGAGCAATCGTTGGCGTCATCATTATGCTTTCCATCAAACGCTGGCCAGTCGGTTTTGCGTTTTCAAAACCTGCCTTTTCTGACCTAATGAAAGTAGGGATCAAATTTCAAGCGAATGATGTCATCGCAAAAATTAAAGATGAGTTATTCACTGTGATCACAGTGTTTTTGCTATCAAAATCTGAATTAGGGTACATTACCTGGGCGAATCAGGCTTCTAGACTACCGTATCGCTTTGGAGTTGATAGTGTCATGGCGATTACATTCCCAACCTTTGCACGACTTCAACACGATGCCCACTTGCTGAAACGAGCTATTGAGAAGACTCTGTTTTTTGTAAGTTTAGCTGTTTTCCCACTTCTGGCAGGTTTTGCAGTCATGTTTATTCCATTAACATCCTTGATTCCAAAGTATGCTCAATGGCAACCTGCATTACTCACCCTCGGTTTCATGTGTGTGAGTATCGCCTTTTCATCGATCTCCACGCCGCTCATCAATACCCTCAATGCCATTGGTAAAATCAACACCTCTCTGCGATTCATGTTGATTTGGACGCTGCTGCAGTGGACACTTACACCCTTAGCAATTTGGCGATTCGGCTTTAATGGTGTCGCCATTGCTAGTGTGATCATTTCTTTTACGGTAATCTTTGTCGTGCGCGCATTGCAGCGTGAGGTGCAATTTGCATTTGTTGAGCAAATCTGGAGGCAATTAGTGGCCTCTTTGTGTATGGCAGTGTTTTTATTTCAGTTCATTCCACTCTGGAGTCAGTCGTTCCTGCTATTCTGTGCAGGTGTCTTATCAGGAGGTCTACTTTTCATTGGCTTGCTGGCACTATTAGGATTTGAGAAGATACGAGGAGAGTTGCTCTCACTAGTTCGAAGATAAAAATCTATGCCAACCATTACCGCAGTTATCCATACAAAGAATTCACAACGCACTCTAGAAGCATGTCTAGCTTCAGTCAACTGGTGTACTGAAGTCTTTGTAATTGATATGGAGAGTACAGATGACACTGTGCAGATTGCAACAAAGCATAAGGCAAAAGTGTTTCATGTTAAAGGTAGTCATCGTTTTGCTGATCCTGTTCGCGATGAATTCTTAAAAAAGGTTAAAACCGATTGGACGTTGATTGTAGATAGCGACGAAGAGGTTCCAGTGACATTAGCCACAAAAATTCAAGAGGTGATGAAATTAGATGAGTTTGATGGCCACAATTTACCTCGGAAAAATCTTATTTTTGGACGCTGGATAGAACACACTGGTTTTTGGCCAGATTATATTTTACGTCTGTTTAAGACAGGCAAAGGGAGTTATCCTCCCTACATCCATGCGCAGCCGAAAGTTGAAGGTGCAATCCATAACCTTGAAGCTAATGAAGACTATGCTCTGGTTCATCACCACTACGAATCCATCGAAGAATTTTTGTTGCGGCTAAATGTGTACACCTCTTTGGAGGCACAAAAGTATCACTCGTTAGTTCAGGCAAAAGAAGTAGAGCCAGTACAAAAATTTGATTTCATTCAAAGCTTCTTTGATCAGTTCTTTACACGATTTTTTGCTCAGCAGGGATACAAGGATGGCAAGTTTGGTTTAGTCCTGTCGCTATTGATGGCAGTATATTCAATGGTAGTCCAAATGAAAATTTGGGAAGGCGTAAAAGAAAAAGATTCTGCTCTGACACTATCTGACGTTGAACTGTCCGTAAACCAAGCATGCACAAACACAACGTATTGGGTTGCAAATGAAGAGATGACCCAGGAAACAAATCTGTTAAAGAAAATGCAATTAAAGCTTCGAAGAAAGTTATCAAGTTGATATGGCAACAGTTGCAATCATCCTTATAAACTATAATTCCACACGCCTAACTAAAAAGTGTGTAAAGTCATTATTTTCTACAAAAGAAGATCAAGACACTTATCATGTCGTCATCTGGGACAATGCATCAAAGCAAGCTCCCACACCGGAAGATTTTCCTGATTGTAAGCTAGTGCTGTCGCCCACAAACGACGGCTTTGCAAAAGGAAATAATCTTGCAGTGAAAACCGCATTGAAGACGCAAAATCCTGATTACCTATTGATCCTGAATAATGATACTCGAGTTACTAAAGGGATGATTCGACAACTTATCACAACCTACCAATCTGCTAGTGACATCGGTATCGTTTTGCCCAAGATTTATTTTGAAAAAGGTTATGAGTTTCATCAAAAGGATTATGACCACAGCAAGTTGGGGAAAATATTATGGTTTGCTGGTGGAGGTATCGATTGGCGCAACGCAATTTTATTTCACAAAGGTGCTGATGAGGTCGATCGAGGACAATTTGATCTTGATACGAGCTCTCATGTCTTGCAACAACACAAAGATAGTTTGGGACAAAAAATTGAGCGGTTACTGTTCGAAGACACAGTGCTTCCTGAACCTATTGGGGGACAAGCAACCAAAGCTACGTCTTACGATTCCCATTTTGCCACCGGATGTTGCTTTCTTATTACCCCAGCATTATGGAAAAAACTTCAGGGATTTGATGAAAAGTATTTTATGTATTATGAAGATGCAGATTTTTCACTTCGCCTCAAAAAGTTACGAAAGAGAATTGTTTTCGAGCCTCAATCATCGCTCTATCATCTGAACGCGGGGTCTTCTGGAGGGAGTGGTTCCACACTGCATCTGTACTATCAGACAAGAAATCGATTGCGCTTTGGTTTAAAGTATGCTTCCCTTAAAACTAAGCTGTTGCTTCTTCTAGAAGCACGTAGACAGTTCAGTCAGGGGACAGAAGCAGTGAAGCTTGGTATACTCCATGCATTGGAGGGTCGATGGGGCAATCAAACAAAATACATTCCACAACACAGACACTTTCAGCAATCATAATCACCAAAAATGAAGAAACCATGATTGCAAACTGTGTGGCAGCGCTGCGCTTTTGTGACGAAGTCATCGTTGTTGATTCTGGATCTACCGATAGCACGATGGAACTTGCAAAGCGTGAGGGTGCAAGTATTGTGCAGGTTACAGACGGGACATTTAAGGATTGGCGCAATAAAGGATTGGCAGAAGCATCGAGTGACTGGATTTTGTATATCGATGCCGATGAGCGTGTGACGCCCAAACTGGCAGGAGAAATTCAGGAATCGATTCAATTTACTTCAATGGCAGCCTTTCAGCTGAAGAGAAACAATATCCATTTTGGTAAATGGATGGAATACGGTGGCTGGGAAACTGACGTGATTGTCCGTCTGTTTAAAAAAGATCATCTCCAGGGTTGGAGCGGTGATGTTCATGAGTCAGCAACTGTAGATGGAGTAACTGGACAGTTGAAAGAACCACTTGTACACCTTAGTCATCGCAGTATCCGGGATGGATTACTAAAATCACACGCCTGGATTGATTTGGAAGCAAAGCTTTTCATTGAAGCCAAGGCAAAGCCAGTCACAGCCTGGACCCTCGTTCGTAAGTTTGGGATGGAATTTATTCGTCGGCTAATTCTTAAAAAGGGGTACAAAGATGGCATGGAAGGCTGGATTGAAAGTTTTCAGCAAGCCGTGAACCGCTTCTTTGTGTATGCCCGTGTCTGGGAGCTTCAACAGAAGCCATCTCTGGATGAGAAATATTCACGGATCGAAAAAGAGATTTTCAAACTCTGGGAAAAGCAGTCATAGCTTGGTGTTATCCTATGAAAACTGTAGGTCTTTATTCACCCTATATTCCAAAGCACGCTGGTGGTGGAGAGCGCTATTTGTTGAGTATTGCCGAAGTATGCAGTCAGTATCACTCAACATATCTTCTTGTACCGGCAGATCTTGTAGTGGAAACACAACGAGCCCTACCTCGATACTCAAAAATGTTTGGGTTGGATTTATCTGCAGTCAAAGTGAAGGCAAGCCTCATTGGAATTTCTAAATCTCCCATCACCACAGTAAAAGAAACGCAGGCCTTCCATTACCTTTTTGCCATGACAGACGGTAGTATCTTCCCCACACTTTGTCGTAATTCCTATCTAATCATGCAAGTTCCATGGAAGCGTCCATTAAAGGTCACGGAACGCGCAAAATTAATCTCGTGGAAAAAAATACTCGTGTATTCGGACTTCGTTGCAAAAGTGCTATCTCAAAGTTGGCATGTACGGAAGCTGGAAGTTCTTGCCCCCTACGTGGATCATAAAGATTTTGTTGCTGGGAAGAAAGAAAAGCTTATTGTGACAACCGGTCGCTTTTTTGCCCATTCTCAAAGTAACAGTAAGCATCAAGATGTGCTGATCCAAGCATTTATAAAATGGATCGATCAAGATCATCCGAAGGGCTGGCATTTTGCAGTCGTGGGTAATGTTGATCCAAACCCTGATAGTCATGACTACGTCTCGAAATTAAAAGAGCTTTCAAGAGGGTATCCAATTAGTTTGCATCTCAATGTTTCTTTTGATGAACTACGCGCCTTTTATGCTCGAGCGCAGTTTTATTGGCATGCTGCAGGATTTAACGTTGACGAAAAGAAGCATCCTGAGAACACGGAGCACTTTGGGATCACTACTGTTGAAGCAATGGCCAGCGGGGCAATACCGATCGTAGTTCCCAAAGGAGGTCAAGTCGAAGTCGTTGGAGATCCGCAGCTGTACTGGAACTCTCCTCAAGAATTAGTGGATGCAATGCGAAAGCTAGTAAAGCAGTCGTCTGCACAACGCGACGATTTGCTAGAGAAGTTGCTACTACAATCTAAACGGTATTCAAAAGAGAACTTTGAGCGATCCCTAAAAAAGTTACTGAATCTATGACACACGTTTCCGTTATTATCCCTAGTTACAACGGTAGGCAACTTCTGGAAAAAAATCTGCCTGCGGTGATAGATGCTATTCAAGAGAATGATGAAATTGTCATTGTTGATGATGCAAGTTCAGACGACACGCTCGCATGGATGCAACAACAGTTTTCAGTGGTCTCTCAAGAAAGTAGTGTTAAGGAAACCTTGCTGTACACTAGCAAATTTAAAAACAGGTTGATAAAAGTGTTGATCAATCAATCTAATCAGCGTTTTGCCATTTCTTGCAATCGAGGGGTGTCTATTGCTAACTATCCCATTCTTCTTTTGCTAAATAATGACGTCGTCCCAGAATCAGACTTTCTACGCCCTCTTCTGGAGCATTTTAAATCTCCAGAAGTCTTTGCTGTGGGTTGTAAAGAGATAGCGACTGCGGAAGGAAATAAAGCCTATGGACGGGCAGGGGGCAGCTTCCAGAGAGGCTTCCTAGTTCATTTTAGAGAACCAAACCAAGATGAACGCACCACACTTTGGGCAGCAGGTGGGAGTGCCGTATTTCGAAAATCAATGTGGGATGAGTTACACGGCTTTGATCCTGACTACCGACCAGCATACTGGGAAGATATTGATTTATCTTGGAGAGCAATCCAGCAAGGTTGGAAGATACTCTTTGAACCACTCTCAGTGGTGCATCACAATCATGAGTCCACAAATGCTTCAGTCTTTGGAAAACAACAGATGGAGGTAATGGCATATAAAAATTCCATTTTGTTTATGTGGAAAAATGCACGTGGACTTGATTTGGTCTCCCATCTGCTGTGGTTACCGTATCACATCATTTTTACTTCACTGCGATCGCACGGTCGCTTTCTACAAGGATTGTGGATGGCCTGTAAAACCGTGTTTGGTCATCGCTTAACCAACACGAGTAGGGTATAAGAAGGATCAAGGTTACTATGCTCAAGCAAGATCCTACTATTCCCTTTACAAAGGAAGCCCATGAACAACTTGTCAAAGAGTTACATCGGTTAACGATCGAGCTCGAGGCGGTAAAAGAGCGTGTTCGAGTCGCTCGTGAAATGGGAGACCTGTCGGAGAATGGGGCCTATCACTATGGGAAGTTCGAGTTGGGATCCATTTCTCGACAACTGCGTCAGATTCAGTATCAGTTAAAACATGGATACATCTTATCTACGACCATGAGTGACAAGGTCAGAGTGGGAAATGTCGTCACGATCTCACAAGCTGGGGTGACCGTTGACTATCGAATCGTGAGTGCCTACGAAGCTGATCCTCGAAAAGGAAAAATTTCTCAGGAGAGTCCGATTGGCCAGGCGCTGTTGGGCAAGAAAGTAGGCGACACGATTACGATCATGCTTCCTGCTGGAGAAAAAACCTACAGTGTTGAAAAAATCACCGTGTAGTTTTCCTCAAGTCAGTTCATTGCGTTTCTCAAAATAACCCATGAGGGTCTTACAGAGCTAACCGTTTTTCAACTTCTGCCCAATTAATGACGTTAAAGAATGCCTTGATATACTCTGGTCGGCGATTTTGATACTTTAGATAATACGCGTGTTCCCAGACATCAATTCCCAATATAGGTGTACTTCCTTCCATATACGGCGAATCCTGATTTGCATAGGACTTAATAGCGAGTGTTCCGGAGGATGTTTTCACAACCCATGCCCAGCCCGAGCCAAAATGGTTCGTCGCCGCAGTGGTGAACGTTTCAATGAAGTTTTCCCAACTGGTAAATGCTTCTGCAAATGCAGACTGTACTGCTTCACTAGGTTGACTACTTTCTGGTGATAACAGTTGCCAGAAGATGGAGTGGTTACTATGTCCACCTCCATGGTTTTTCACTGCGGTAGCAATGGACTCGGGTACTTGAGAAATGTTTTTTAATAACTCTTCTACAGTGTCAAATTGTACCGTTGGCTCCGATGCGAGGGCAGCGTTTAGCTTATCTACATAGGTTTGGTGATGCTTTGAATGGTGAATCTGCATCGTTTGCGCATCAATATGCGGTTCGAGTGACTCGATTGCATAGGGAAGTGGGGGTAGAGTAACAGTCATAGTGGCCTCCAACTAGTTCAGGTGAACCAATAGTCACGTTTTTAGCTGGAAATGTCAAGTGCAGGGAACGCAAGAAAGGTGTAAATGTCCCGCCAGTAGCGGGAAGATGTCAACATATACTACAATAGCCTTGTGAAAACTACTGTAGCTTTTATCCTCATTTTGCTGATCGCGGGAGTGTTGCGACTATATCAGTTAGGCGTGTTCCCAAATGGACTAACATGGGATGAAGCGGCGATTGGCTATAACGCGTTTGGAATTGCAACCGTGCATAGAGATGAATGGTTACATCGAATGCCCATAGTCTTTCGTTCCTTTGGAGATTACAAATCACCTCTACTTATTTATGCAACATCGGTCATATTTCTATTGTTCAGTCCCACGGCATTTCTGATTCGATTACCAGTCGCACTCAGTGGGATAGGATTAGTTGTCGTTTCGTTCTTTCTCACACGAACTCTGTTGCGACGTTTTGGTGGGATTACAGAGTACAAGAAGTTACAGTTTTTAAGCTTGACGTCGATGCTCTTCGTGGCTGTTTCTCCGTGGGCAATTCATTTTTCCCGTATCGGTTTTGAATCGATGCTGGCAGCTTTTCTAGTGGCGTTGGGATGTCTAGCCTGGCTGTATGCAAAAACGAAACCGTATTATTGGATCGTCGGGTCTCTATCCTTTGCCTTATCGTTATATGCATACCATAGTGCGAAAGTTGTGGTTCCGTTATTTGTGGTTGTGTTGATTGCGGTGCTATTCAAAGATATCTTGAACTCTATTCGCTGGTTCTTGATGTCTGGTGTTATCGCTGGATGCATCTTACTTCCACTCGGTTATGCCTCATTTTTTGGAAAGGCAAATGATCGAGCCCTCAGTACAACCATCGTAGGAAAACCAGATGCAATGACGGGGTTCCTATCGCATTTGAAGGTGCAATATTCGCCATCCTATCTGGTTTTTGGTAATGACATCACCTACCGACATAGTACAAAAGAAGTCGGGGTACTGTACCCAATCGAACTCGGGTTAATGCTGATCGGGGTTGGTAGTATTTTATTGCTTAAAGAATATAAAAAATTATGGTGGGTTCCAACTCTATTTGCTATCTCGGTCCTACCCGCTGCAATAGGTTTGGATGTTCCTCATGCAAATAGGGCAATTCTTGGTTTACCTTGGGCCCAAATATTAGCCGTGATTGGCTGTTCCAGTTTACTTTCTCAATTTAAACACCCAGTAACATCTCTGCGAAAAATTTCAGTTCCCATATTGATCGGAACTGCAATCATTACTATTTCTCTTCTATCGTGCGCTCGGTATTTGCAAATCTATGCCCGCACCTACTCATCCTCTATTGCTCTAAGTGAGTTTGGGTATGGATATAAAGAATTAATGGAATTTGTCCGGGCTAAAGAGTCAACAGTGGACAAAGTGTATTTCACCAACGCGTATGGGCAAGCATATATCTATCTCTTACTTTTTAAACAACTCGATCCAATTTCATATCGACAGGGAGCATTGGCAAACTACTCGATTTCCTCTACACCATTTGTAGACGCGCAAGGACAGAAAAAGGTGCTAGTCGTTGGTACTCCAAAAGATTTTCCACCAGGTGCAAACATCATCAAAGAGATTACCTATCCAGATGGCACAGCTGCGTTTCAAGTTGTGCAGCAATAACTCTATGTCAGCAGTACAAGTTGGAGGGATCTATCGACATTACAAAGGCAAGCTGTATTATGTGTTAGCGCTTGCGACTCATACCGAGACGATGGAACGACTCGTGGTTTATGTGCCACTCAATGAGCCAAAAACTGCAAGAGCTTGGGTGCGTCCGGAAACGATGTTTGTTGAAAATCTTCACATAGATGGAAAAGTAGTTCCACGTTTTTCTTATGAAAACAGCAGATGATCCTTCCATTTTTCAACAATTTGCTAATCAAAGCGGCAAACAACTGGATGACTTTATCGCAAAAGATGTCAAGGTGTATGATTTTGCAGTTGAGCCTCCCTTTATTACTGTGGTTGGGAGACTCGATGCGTCTAGTGTTGGGAAAATTAAAGCGGTTCAGGAGCAGCTTGAATCTGCTGACCCAAATCAATTCTATTACCCGGTCTCCCTCTATCATTTGACCATATTGGGGCGGATTCCTTCAACTCTTGACCAAGCAACCTTATTTTCGACGCTCGATGAAGTGTTACGAGAGAAAATGACTTTTCATCTAGAAGGAGTGGCAACCAATCAACTTACTTCTTCGGTTTCAGCCTACCCTCAAGATTTTTCGCTCTATCAACTTCGACAGTCAATTCGACGGCAATTATCCATTGAGGGAGATGATTACGCAAAACATCTTGCCCCATACGAATATATGGGTTGGGTAAATTTGCTACGGTATCTCCAAGTACCAACCCAGTCCTTTATTGATACACTGAAAGCATATCGAACAACTGACTTTGGCACCCTGAAGATCTCCACCATTGAGGTGTATCTTCTCCAAAAAAGGATACTCGATCCAGCATTCTCGACGTGTATACACACGATTCAATTATGAAACGACTATCCATCACAACCCTACTACTTTTTATCATTCTCGGTATGTCGTCATTCCTACGGTTGTATAAATTGGATTCCATTCCGCCATCGTTGTATTGGGAAGAAGCGGCACTGGGTTACGATGCGTATTCGATTGCAAAAACTGGAAAAGATCATCATGGGAATCCATTTCCTATTGTTGCATTCCCATCCTTTGGAGATTACAAACCGAGCGGATACTTTTATGCAATTGTTCCGTTCGTTTTTACCTTGGGGCTTAATGTTTGGAGTGTGAGACTTCCTTCAGCTCTTGCAGGAATTGCAAGTGTATTGCTTGTGTACTTAATTTGCAAAGAACTTTTCAATTCAAAGTCAGCCTTGCTTGCGGCATTCTTGTTTGGAATTCAACCGTGGGCGATTCAATTCTCGCGAGGAGGATGGGAGGTAAACCTAGCACTCACTGTTATCTTGGCTGGTGCTTATTTCTTACTGAAATCCAGAAGAAAAGTAGAGTATATGATTCTCGCAGCGATTTGTTTGGGACTTTCAATGTATATCTACCATGCTGCTCGACTATTTGCTCCCATCATCGGAATGCTTGGAGGCTTATGGATCCTTCATGGATTCTGGGTGAAGAAGACGCTGAAGCAAAACTTACTTCCAGTGATTATTTCCTTAGTTGCTGCAATTCTTTTAGTAAGTCCATTTGTCTTACACCTGAATGATTCAGCAGTGTCCTCTAGGTTTTCGCAGACATCAATCTTTTCCGATATTCTCCCAATTCAGAAGAGTAATGCCGCTATTCAAGCCGCTGGAAACACCGTCGTTTCCAGATTAACCTTTCATCGCTACCGCTTTTTTGCAGAAGTGATTATTCAACAACTCTTCTCACATTTTTCGTTACCCTTTTTATTTTTCCGTGGGGATGGAAATTTACGTCACGGTACAGGGAATGGGGGATTACTTTATCCTATCGAAAGTGTTGGAATCGGAATTGCGTTATTGATTGGGATTGTCTATGAAGCAAAAAAGCTTCGCGTGCAATTACCACAACTTGTACTCAAAGTACTTGATAGTCGCGACTACGGTGCAGCCATTTGGGTTGTGGTGCTCTGGATTATTATTGCTGCCGTTGCCCCAGCGTTGGTAACACCGGCGCCGCATGCGTTACGTTTTTTGTTTGCTGCACCTGCATTTGCAGTCCTTTCAAGCATTGGTATTCTTCATCTTGTGGGTAAGCTTTCGAAAAACATGCAGAAGCTGGTTCTGCTTTTGTTAGTGGGAGGATACTTTTTCTTTGCTGCACGTTTTCTGAGTTGGTCGATCCTCGCCTACCCAGTGACGAGTGCAAATGACTGGCAATTTGGATACAAAGAACTGTTTTCCACTTTAGATAAACAGAAGAACGAAGGGGAGAAGGTTTTTGTCAGTAGGTATCAGGGAAGACCATCCATGTACTATCTGTTCTTTTCAAAATTTGATCCTTCTTCACTTCAACAAATAGAACCCACCCTTTCCAAAGATCAATTAGAGTTACTTAATGTCGGTGACTATTATTTTATCGATGGAGTGGGAAACAGCCCTGGGCTTTACGCTACAAGTCCAGATGCAGTTCCACCCCAAGCACAGGTCAAAGCTTTCATTCGGCGTCCCGATACAACGACTGTATGGGTTATTTGGAGGCAGTAGTGATATGAAAAAGATCTCCCGCAAGATTGTTGCGGCATTGATACTGAGTACAGACCACAAACTATTAATGGTCAAAAAGAATCCGGCACATGGGGGAGTGTATTTGAATACTTGGCATATCCCTGGTGGGGGAGTTGAACCGAATGAATCATTACCAGAAGCAATTGTTCGAGAAATTTTTGAAGAGACGGGACTGGTGTATCCAGTAACGGACGTTGTACTTGTGGATGATAAAGGAAGTAATGCTGCAACTAAAACCTTACCCTCTGGAGAGACCGTCTGGTGTGAAATGCAGTTTTGGGTGTATGCAGTACAATTAACTCAAAGTGCGAGTGACATTGTTGTCCGGTTAAGCGAAGAGCATACAGAATATGTTTGGGCGGATGTAACAAAAATATATGACTATGAGCTGACCCCACCAAGCGTGGAATTATTTAAACGAGTGAACATCTCTAAACTATGAAGAAACGAGTACGCCTATCGGTAGTCATTGCAACTCATAACGAGGAAGAAAACTTACCGCTATCATTACCGCCCTTAGTGGGTTTTGCCGATGAGATTTTAATTGCTGATGGGGAGAGCACCGACAACACCGTCAAGATTGCAAAAAGTTTTGGGGCTACCGTTATCCCAATGACCAACAAACGGATGTTTCATCATAACAAGCAGGCTGCAGGAGATCAGGCTAGCGGAGAATGGATACTGTATCTAGACGCAGATGAGATCGTTACCGATGCATTAAAAGAAGAAATCCTACAGATTCTAGATGGGAACCATCCTTCCTTACAAGGAGTTGCGACTGCTGACTATTTACCCACGACGGTTCGAAAAGCGTACCTTGCTCATCTTCATAATCTAGAAGTACGTGATCAGAAAAAGTTTCAAACCTCACAACGGATCACTGCATACTTCATTGCCCGCAAGAATTGGTTTTTGGGCGCATATTTGATGCATGCTGGTGTATTTCCTGACGGAGTAATCCGATTAGTAAAAAAGGGAACAGCAGTGTGGCCATGCAAAGATGTGCATGAGACGATGGATGTGCAGGGAGGAGTTGGCTGGCTCATTGAACCCATGTTGCATCAAGCTGATCCAACTTTTTCTCGGTATTTGATGCGTGCAAATCGTTACACGAATCTGACTGCAGATCAACTGACCTCTATGCATGTTCCGATTAGTTTTTCTTCGTGGATCTACTACCTAATTTGGAAGCCTCTCAAAATATTTGTCCTACTTTTCTTTCGGCACAAAGGTTTCAAGGATGGTTTTAGTGGGTTCGTGTGGGCACTGATGAGCGGACTTCACTGGCCGATCGCCTTTTTAAAATATGTAGAGTCTTCATATACACGAGGGCATTAACGTACCGGAACTGGCGATGGAACAGGACTTGCTAGTGTATAGACTCTAAAAGAATCTGTAGAATTTACCCTCTTAATTGTTGCGACACTTTCTAGTGGACCGGTCGTTGAACATTCACCACGATCCACAAGTAGTGAGTGTGGTGTCATCTGACTGAGGATTTCTTCGGAGGGACAATTGTTTTTTGTAAAGTGAACATTTCCATACTCCGTCAAGCGAATATTCTTTTGGAACTGACCTGCAAGGGATGCATCAAAGGTGTTGGAGTAGAACAAATAATAGAGAGGTTTAGCATCCTGTGGTAAATAGATTTGATCAAAACGATCCTTATTCTCTATTACATAACGGGCTAGTGCAGTCCGATCATCCCCTCGATGTGCAGTTTGTGAGGAGGGGGAGTGAACGATCCATTGATGCCAGAAATACACACTTTCTATTCCTACCAGAACCAACAGCAACGTGCGAAACGGAATGCCTTTCCAACCAATAGTTGAGATTTTTGCATAGGCATACGTTGTGAGAAGAACGAAGAATACTGACATTGTGACAGTCCGATGAACATTGGGAACATCATCAAGTGTCAGAGAGCTAGGGATTGGAGAAATTGCAAAAAGCAGCAATAAGAAAAGAAAGGTTTTGGACTCTGTTGACCAATTCAGTTTCGATTTTTGCAGATTTGGAAGGAACGTTACGGAGAGGAAGGCTATCACGATAATGATTAAGTAGGAGTAGTAGAGTAACCCACTGTCATCTAAGCGATATCTTCCTGGTAATCCCCCTTCAGAGAAGAGCATTGGAAACGAAAAATATGACACGTATTGGTGTAAAAATTCACGACTGTAACCAACAATCTTATTATGAAAGATTCGAGCGCTGAGTACGTTCATTTGTCCTTCTCCAACTGCTAGTCCATCCAATCGCCCTTGAACAGTGTGGTTGAAATAGAAGATAGAGGTTTGTTGGAATCTCCCTTGTCCCCAATAGGTTCTTGAAATCGCAAAAGTGGTTATGAAGAAACACAAGGCAATCAGTGATAGTGTCAGTCGTTGCCTTTTATCTGCACCAAAGAAAATACTTAAAAAGACGGTAAGTGGAGTAACGATTCGATAGCCTGGGTAGAGCACGTATGTTAGCGCCAGGAAAAGTACCGCAAGAAGGATCGCGTAGGTCGAAGGTTTTTTCTCGTGTATCCACTTTAATAAAAAGTAGACTCCAGTAAAGTACACAGTGGTTGCCAAAATGTTTTCCGCTGTAGATCGAGATAAGATGATATGCCAGGGTGTAATTGCGATCAGAGTTGCGGCTAAAAGCGAGATTTTTGAATCTTTAAAAATGTACTGAGCTATTCGATAGACAGGAAATACGATAACCGCACCGATGAGTGCAATTGGGAATCGAACAGCGAAGGCAGAAACTCCAAAAATGAACGTAAAAAAACCAGAGATATACATTGGAATTACATTTGGGTAGTCTCCAAAGTTATCAAAAAAGAGCAGAGGCCATTTGTTTGCGTAGAGGTCTTTACCATTAAGTAAGATAAATCTGCCGACATACCCATTCATCATTTCATCTTCATGGAGGCCAAATGGGACCTGTTCTAAATGAAAGAGCCGAAGGAAAAGTGCAAGTGCAAAAATCAGAAACAGATGGAGAGCTGGGGATCGCCATAACGGCAGATGTAAAAATTTCATATGTAAGAATACTTTTATTGTACACGGCATTTTGTGAGAATAAGGGATTGAATGTTTTTAGAATGGTGAGTAGAGTACAGTCAATGAACATTCTCATCGATACCACTCCACTCTCAAACGGTAGCGCCATTCGAGGAATCGGTCGATATACCGCCGAACTCCTACGAGCTCTCATTAACAATCCTGCATCACATCGAATTTACACCCCGGACACAGTGGAGAATCAGGGGGTAGACATTGTTCACTATCCTTTCTTTGATCTGTTTTTCCCAACTCTGCCGATCGGCAAACGAGCCAGAACGATTGTAACTATTCATGATGTAATCCCATTGTTATTTCCCAAGCACTATCCAAGAGGAATTAAAGGAACGCTTAATTTCTGGAAACAAAAGTTTGCCCTTCGATCCGTTTCTCATATCATCACCGATTCGGAAAGCTCAAAGCGGGATATTGTGGATCATCTCCATGTGCGATCCGATAAGATCTCTGTGGTGTATCTGGCAGCATCTCCAGATATCAAAAAACCTTCTCAAGGCATTTTGGACTCTGTGCGAAAGAAATACAGTCTTCCTCGGAATTTTGCCCTGTTTGTAGGTGATATCAATTACAATAAAAATTTGCCGTTTTTACTCAATGTCATTTCAAAAATTCCCAAACTCACCCTCGTTCTCGTCGGGAGAGCCATGAATAATCAAGCAATACCTGAAGGAAAAGCAATTCACCATACGATAGCAAAACTTGGATTAGAGAAACGGGTACTGATAATAGATACCCTTGGAGGGGATTCCGTTGAAGAGTTATCGAGTATCTATTCATTGGCAAGTTTTTACATTCAACCATCCCTCTATGAAGGATTTGGGTTACCAATCTTAGAGGCGATGCAGTGTAAGACACCCATAGTTTGTTCTCGTGCTGGTAGTTTACCTGAAGTTGCAGGTGAAGCGGCCGTCTATTTCCATCCAATGGAAGTAGATGATTGTCGACAAGCGATAGAGAAGGTACTGCGGTATTCAGACAAACAGTTACAGTCGATGGTAAAAAAAGGAGTTGAACAAGCAGCACGGTTCTCTTGGGAGAAGACAGCCAAAGAAACGATAAAGGTATATGAAAAGGTTGGTAGTTCTGTTTGATGTTTCAATGGTTGTACAATAGTTCTATGTTTGGACTTTCTGATCCCAGTCTCTGGCTCTGGGGACTCTTGTACTTTATCTCCGTACTCATTGTGTTTATCGTCCCTGGATGGTTACTTTTAGAGAGACTTGATCTGAGGCTCTCTGCTTGGCAGAACATTGTGGTAATCCCTGTCACCGGAATGATCCTGTGGGGTATTCAAGGCTACATCTTTGGATATGCGCACTTGCGATTCTTAACATATGCCTATGTTGCAGTAACTCTGTTGGCAGTACTTATTCGTCACAGAGACATAAAGAAAGGATTTAGTTTTTTGTTGCGAGGCATTCGACGCATGGATTGGAAGCTAGGTATTCTCCTATTAAGTGGAACACTTATCCAAGTAATGCAAATGATAGGAAGCGGAGTTACAGATAAAGCAGGAATGCACTTTTATCGAGTGCATGGCCAAGATGGCATTTTCCATTTAGGACTCATTTCGAGTATTGTCCGACAATTCCCACCGATTGAACCTGGTTCAGCTCACACCTCAGTAGTTAATTACCATTACTGGTCAGATTTAATCCTTGCGGAACAGGCGCGGATTTTTAACATTCCGATTCATCATTTGTTTTTTCAATTTACGCCAATTCTAATTTCATTGTTAACTGGTCTGACTTTAATCGTCTTGTTAGCGACAGTATCGCAAGATCAGCCGCGAAGTTTTCGGAAAAACCTGGTTAACTTCGGATTGTTTTTCCTCTACTTTGGTTCCGACCTAGCGTATCTTTTTATGCAGTGGCTTCATCAAACTTGGGGTTTTTATACCTCGGCTATAGATAATGGTGCGACCCAGTTTCTAAACATGCCGCATGCAATGGCTAAATTAGTCTTCTTGATACTCTTTCTCTTACTAGTTGTGTGGAGAAGAACGAAAGGTTGGAAACTTGGACTGCTGATAGCAGTCCTTGGTGGCGTGCTGTTCGGAATTAAAGTGTATTTCGGACTATTATTTGCAGTGGGGTTCTTGCTTGTTTGGCTTACTGATCTCGTGGATCTAATCGTGAAGATATATTTGAAGATCAATGTTCAATCTCTTGTGTCGAAAAAATCATTCTTGCTGCAGGCATTCTTGATTGGCTGTGTGATGTTGGTTATTTCATTATTCGTATACTTACCTCCCAATCGAGGATCTGGAGGGCTAGGATATTACCCATTGGAATGGCCGAAACTATTCATGGCTGAAGAAAATTTAGATTGGAGAGACTGGCGATACAAACGAGCCATCGTTGAATACTTTAAAAATACGCCAAAGATTATGATGTACGATGGAATTGCGATCGTCGTGACACTACTTTGTATCCATGGAACTCGATTATTGGGTTTCAATTTGGGAAAGAAAACACGTAGTCTGTTAGGAAGGAAACTGTTAGTTGGATTTATTCTTATTCCTTGTGGACTCTTTACCTTCTTGGGTCTTTATACCTTGCAGAAAAGTGGATCCTTTAACGTGTTTAATTTCTTTGCATCGAGTTTGACACTACTCTCTATTACTGCCGCGATTTTACTTGCAGAGTGGTGGTCATCAAAATCCTACATCCTCAAAGGAGTTACTATCGTTATTATCCTTGCCACCATCCCTAGAATTGCGTATGAGTCATTTAAAATTGTAACCTCCTATCAAAATCAAACGGATGATACGGTCATTTCCAGAGAGGAGATAGATGCATTGTCCTTTATTAATAGGACAGCAAACAAGGATGCGATCATTCAGTCGCATTATGCGAATACCTTGGATATGAACACCCCGTATACTTCCTATTTTGCGAACCGATTTAATTACATGGCTGGCCAAAAGGTGCTAGAGACACACGCTCAGGAGACTCAATCAAGATATCTTGAAGTTCAACGACTGTTCGGATCTCATAACCCCGCTGACTACAGGGAAGCTTTCGCGCGCTGGAATATTTCCTATTTGTATTTACGGAATCAGGATGCGCTCCCATTTGATCCGTCTCTTGCTAACCTCACACTGGTATATCAGAATACGGAAGCTAAAGTGTATCAAATCAGGTGAAGTAAATTGAAAGGATTCCTATGAATATTCTTGTCACTGGGGGTAGTGGGTTTTTAGGTTCGCATTTATGCCGTTCGCTTCAAGAACATGGTCACACGGTCAGAGTACTAGATCGTCACATTAATCCAGAGTTTGAAACCATCCAGGGTGATGTCGGTGATCAAGCAACCGTTTCCAAGGCGCTACAAGGGATTGAAGCTGTGTTTCATTTAGCATCCTCCATTGAAGCAGGTGAGTCCGTGTTAAAACCCTATGAATACACGCAAAACAATGTACTCGGAACAGTAGTGCTCCTGGAAGAGATGCGAAAAACTGGAGTCAAACAATTTATCTTTTCCTCAAGTGCAGCCATCTACGGTGAACCTCTTCGTGTGCCTATTTTTGAAGACGATCGAACGATGCCCATTAATCCCTATGGAATGACAAAACTCGCCATGGAAGGATTAGCGTCATCGTATTCATATTCACACGGATTTACCTGTGTGGCACTGCGTTACTTTAATCTCTATGGTCCAGGTGAAAACCATCAGCCTGAAACACATGCGATTCCAAGGTTTATCTCTCAAATTAGAAAAGGTGAAGAAGTTACTGTATGGGGTACCGGTGAACATCAGCGGGATTTCGTGTACATTAGTGATATTGTCTCTGCCCATTTGAAAGCGCTGTCGTTAGAGCAAGGGAAATATCATTACTTTAACTTGTCCGGAAAGAACGCGACGAAAGTAAGTGATGTCATCAAATTATTAGAGAAGCATTTGAATACTCCCGCACGTATTAAAAATTTCCCTCCAAGACCTGGAGATCCATTACTACTTTTTGCAGATAGTTCAAAAGCAAAAGAACTGCTGCAATGGGAATCAGAAGTTTCTCTGGAGGATGGGATAAAAATTACTGTCGACTGGTTTTTACAACAGGCTTAGAGTTAGCTAACAAGAATAACTACTTGACAGCACTTGTTGTGACAGATTCAATGAAAGAATGAAATCAGTAAATAATGCTTCCCAACGACGGTTTATTATGGGAATTGTTGCGTTATCGTTGTTTGTAGTAGTTGGGCTATGCGCATTGTTGGTACAGTCTGCCTTTACTCCCAGAAGCCTGGATAATCGAACCTACGCGACCTCAAACCGATAAGATTCATTGAAAGTTCCATTTCCCACACATGATAGGGTAGTGTCTCTTACATTGATGACGTATCATACTTCTTCATGCAAATTTCCACATTACTAGCATTGGGACGAAAAATTGTACGATCCTCCGTCCTACTTACTTTTATTGTGTTTTTGTGTGGGTTAGCATTTCGGATCTATCGCTACGATTTGTATCCATTACAGTTTGACCAAATACAAATCCTTACTCATGCAGCACAAATCAGAATGGGGGATTTGAATTTTGTCGGCCCGCGTACAGGACCGGTCGAAATGTTTACTGGTCCGTTTGTGTATTACCTCACAGCATTCTTATCTTTTTTTATTTCGACCCCTTGGACTGTGGTTGGTATGGCGGTCGTTCTCTATATTTTGACCTTCTGGGTGATTAGATCGTTGTTTGTGTTCTACCGAATTGATAAACGAATTTCATTTTTCTTCTTACTTTTTTATGCAGTCTCGCTGTATCAAGTAACGTTGGATCGAATCCCCTGGAATCCTAACTTAATGATGCTTGCATCCACACTTGTATTTGTACCCATGCGTCAAATTATCTCGCATAAAAACGTTCGAATCCTGGATGCAATCTTCCTAGCCTTAGGGGTTTTCATAGGATATCAAGCCCACTTTTCAGGCCTCTTTCTAATCCTTTTTGTTCTTTGCATTGGATTTCTTCCTGTCCGAAACAAGAAGTATGCGATTCTTGCTGGTGTCCTCGGAAGTGTAACGACGTTGTTTCCCACCTTTATTTTCGATCTAAAACATCAGTGGCTTAATTTACATGGAGTCATGGATGTCTTGAAGAACAATCACGGTACAGTTCCGACAAAGGAATTTTTTCTACTGCCATTTATTCGAGATATATTTGTAAGTTTGGAAAACATCGGAAAATTCCTAATTCCTCAGACTGAGCAGTATTTAGCGATCGCTGCTGGAATTATCGTTGTCCTTTGGACAATCCAGTATGCCAGGCATCATAAAAACAGAGAGACTGCGTGGTTTCCATTATTGTGGTTTTGTAGTATTAATCTACTCTTTTTTCCCTATAAAGGACCCAAACCGGAATATTACTTTTTGATTCAGTTTCCAGCAATTTTGTGGATGGTTGCAACGATGCTTTCACACATTAGAATTCCCGTCTCAAAACTGCTCTTTGCTATCGTGCTTTCATTTAGCACGATTCATTTTATTGGACTAGTATCCACACTCAATTCGCAAAAAGAATTAATGATAGGAAGCCAAGTTGAAGCATCGAAAGTCGTTCGAGAAAAACTGCGTGAAAATCCAGATCTGCACGTGGCAATTGACATTCAAACATTAAATCGAGCAGGACTAAATTATTTACTAAAAGATGTCCCAGAAGTTCGTACGCAAGATGAAACGCTAAACGTCGTCCATTTAATCTATCCTGCAAATGATCGGACACCAACGACAAAACGTTTTGGCAGCTTGGTCTATTGGGAAGACCCAAGGAGAAACTCTCAGGAGAAATACCTTCTAGTAGACAATGTCGTCATTGGTTCACCTCCTTCCTTGGAATTGTTTCGTGACGAGTATCCATCCAAAGAGTTCGACATGGCATCATCCCAATACGTCATTTTTAGAGAAGGAGAAAAAGTAGGCAGACTACTGCTGTTAGTTGACGATATTGATAATATACGTCGAAAAGATTTCTTAAAGCAGTTTGAAGAGGAATGGGGAGAAACGGTCAGTGATTGGCAGCCTGTAGACTACAAGGGAGGAAAAGTGTATCTTCAAGCAAAGAAAAAAACTGTGTTCTTGCTTCAATTATTAACCGATGATGAAGCTAGCAAAAAAGACTCTTTTCAACTAAAGCTGTATCCCTGATAAGAAATTGCAAATGAGTGCAGTCAATACTTTTGGTTTGCCCTTGTGTGCACTGGGAATGCAAGGTATAACAAGAATCAGCAAACTGGTGTTTTATGAACGTCTTTATCATCATTCCCGGCCATAACGAGCAAGAGTATGTGTCGACAGTGCTTTCTAAAGTGAAAGCCATTCATTCTCAGGTTATTTTTGTCGATGACGGTTCAACGGACAACACTGCAGAACTAGCAAAAGCCCACACAAAACACGTACTTAGTCATGAAACAAACCTCGGTAAAGGTGCCGCTTTAAAAACTGGGTGTGAGTACGCATTTTCTACCCTCAATGCAGATGCCGTTATTTTCATGGATGCAGACGATCAACACGATCCTAAAGAAATTCCAAAATTTATCGCTCAGCTTGAAAACTTCGATGTGGTTTTTGGTGTTCGAAAAATGGGTGCAAATATGCCGTTATCGCGGTTTTTAGGGAATAAATTCGCTTCAGTGTTACTCAACGTGCTATATGGTGGGTATATACCAGATATTCCCTCAGGGTATAAAGCACTGACAAGTAAAGGGTACCGAAAAGTAAAATGGAAGTCATCTGGCTATGAAGTCGAAACAGAAATTGCGATGCGAGTGACAAAGGAGCATGTTCCTTACGCCGTAATTGAAATTGAAGCGATTTATCACGATACCGATAAGGGGATGACGCTCATCGATGGAATACATATCTGTCGCTGTTTGCTAGAATGGAAAGTAGGATTATGAGATTACTTCAGATTGTTTCAGTATTGTTTGGTCTATTCATGATGTATACCGTGCGTATTCATCATCGAAAACAGCATATTGATAGCATGGAATATGGGATTTGGATGGGACTTTGGGGAGTTTTTATTTTCTTGGCAATCTTCCCACAAACGGTGAATGGTGTCGTTCAAACTCTCAACATTGCGAGGGTATTTGATCTCCTTGTTATTATTTCCTTGATGATCGTAGTATTTCTTACGTTTCTCAATCGAATTGAGCAAAAGCGAATGGATAAAAAAATAGAGCAGCTGGTTCGAAAGAAAGCTATCGATGACACTAAAAAAGCCGCTGTTTAGCATTATTACTCCCAGCTACAATCAAGGCGTTTTCATCTCAACAACTGTAGAGAGTGTTTTGCATCAGGACGTTAAAGATGTTGAGCACATCATCATGGATGGTGGTTCTAATGACAGTACTCTAGATGTCTTGAAATCATTTGGTAAACGAATTGTTGTAGAGAGTAAACCTGACAACGGGCAAGCCCACGCCATAAATAAAGGCATGAAGATAGCCAACGGTCAGATTCTGGCATATTTGAATTCCGATGATTACTATTTGCCAGGTGCATTACAAACGGTAGAAGCGATCTTTGAGGAGAATCCAAACGTCCAATGGGTAGTAGGGGATGCACAAATCGTCGATGCAAATGGCAATGAGATCCAATCATTTGTGCGTGCCTATAAATCACTGTTACGAAAAATCTATTTTCCAAATTTGCTTGGTATCTTGAATCCAATCCCGCAGCCATCGGTGTTTTTTAGAGCCAGTGCGGTGAAGAAAATCGGCCTATTTAACGAATCACTTTCCTACACGATGGACTATGAATATTGGTGGAGACTGCAAAATCAGTTTGGTTCCCCCTATTTCGTAAATACAGCACTCTCTGCATTTAGAATTCATCAGAACTCAAAAGGAGGTAGCAGCTACAGAAAGCAGTTTGATGAAGAACAGCTTGTCGCATCTCGATTTACGTCCTCAAGCTTGCTGCTTCACTTGCATGCCCTTCATAACCGTTGTATTCTTGCTGCGTACTCTATCCTAAAATAATGTATGAAATTGAATAAAAAGAATATTGTTGTTACTGGAGGCGCGGGGTTTTTAGGAACCAATGTGGTGGCAGAACTGATCAAGCATGGAGCTGATCCTAAGAAAATTGTTGTTCCTCGCTCAAAAGATTTTGATCTACGTGAAAAAGAGGTTTGTGCCAGGGTAGTGACAGGGATGGATATTGTTATCCATTTGGCAGCTAACGTCGGTGGAATTGGATATAACCAACAGAATCCAGGTACTCTCTTTTACGATAATCTGCTGATGGGTGTCCATTTAATGGAAGAGGCGCGAAAAGCAGGAGTATCAAAGTTTGTTGGGGTTGGGACGATCTGTGCCTATCCAAAACACACTCCAGTTCCATTTAAAGAAGAGGAACTTTGGAATGGATATCCGGAAGAAACAAATGCACCCTATGGTTTAGCCAAGAAGATGATGCTTGTTCAAGCTCAAGCCTATAGAGCACAGTATGGCTTTAATTCCATCTATTTACTTCCAGTGAATTTATACGGTCCACAAGATAACTTTAATCCGAATTCAAGTCATGTAATACCAGCGCTCATTAAGAAATTTGTGGATGCTGTTGAGAAAAAAAGTCCGGAAGTGATTGTCTGGGGTACCGGCAAACCAACCCGAGAGTTTTTATTTGTGCAGGATGCCGCTCGCGCAATCGTCTTGGCAACTGAGAAGTATGACAAAGCGGATCCCGTTAATATCGGTAGTTCTTTTGAAATTAGTATCTACGATTTGGCGCACCTCGTCGGAAAGTTAACACAGTTTCATGGTGAGATACGGTTCGATTCTTCAAAGCCTGATGGACAACCGCGACGCAAACTGGATGTGACACGGGCAAAAAAAGAATTCGATTTTGAGTCAGAAATCAACTTCGAGGAGGGTTTGAAATCCACAATCGAATGGTATCTTGAACATTACTCACGCTTGAGCAAATAGAGATAATAGTCGGTGTTAATCTTCCAAGTCTTTACCACAGTATGTGGTGTAAATGTATGTATTTCATAGGCAGAATTTGTGTTGAAATCAGCAGTGGTGTTCACAACGAAGAGAAAATCGTTTGTGCGATAATCTCTCGTAAATCCAGATATATTGTTTACAGTTAATAAGTAATACTGCACACTTGCGGTCGTATCGTAAGTCGGAGAAGCTACTGCAAAATTATCAAGTTTTTCATTTCTAATGATCTCAAAAACAGCGTTTTCATGTGTGTAGTTCCAGTTTTTTATCATGCCAAAGGCATGCGATGGGGCAGGCAGATAGATTCTTAGCGATACTAGAAATAGTACAACCATAGATATGGTGAGTAGTCTCTTTGAGATCTTTGGCGCAAGCATCACCGACAGAGCCATGAGTAGCAGAAAGACTGATCCCATGAAGTAATATTGTGCAAATCCGCCTCCGCTTGTAGAAGTGAGTTCTGGTAAATGATGGGCAAAAGTCCAGATTGTCTGTAACATATAGAAATTCGTTCGAAATTCATTCAGAATCATTGGAGAAAATCCAAAAATGGCTCCAAGTACAACAAGGCCATATGCTTTTAATGGAGGCCGTTGTACTGCAATCAAGTAGATAAGAACCAGCAAGAAGAAGAGCACTGCTTGGTAGTGAAATAGGAGTAAGAATCCCAATACCACCCCAACCCCTAAATACGCAACTTTCCGACCGGTTTTGTGCATAATCCCCAACATTAAAATGAACAACGGTAGGAAGGCAAGTTGAAAATTCGGATTCCACAAAAACGAGGTAAAGTTAACAAAGAAGGGTAAGAATGCATACAAACTACACCCAATCATCGCTGCTTTTTCGTTTTTGAGAAAATATAGCCCAATACCTAGTGGTATCAACATTCCGACAGAAAAGAGTGTGAATGCATACGAGGACGCGATTGGCTCAAAACCACCGAGAAGCAAGAAAAAAAGATAAACGTAGAAAATGACGGAACTTTGAAAAATTACTTTTCCTTGGTACTCAAAAGATGTTCGAGGTCCCACAAGGGTAATCTTTTTTTGGGTCCATAGTTCATGAGCTCGAAGACCAAACACACCCTGATCCGTTGAGAAGTTCACTCTATTTGGATAGTGTAGTGATCGGATGAGTATTGCACCCAGACCGATGCATACAAAGATTAGAACTGTGAAGTTTAGTTTCAAAAACACTTTTCTCATACGTATTAGGGATGGAATACACCATTTAGTCTTTTAGATTCATCCAACGAATAGGAATAGTTTGATAGTACTGAAGGATCAACAACACAAGGAAATAATGCTACTCCACATCGATCATCCCCGTACACTGGAGTGGTATAGGGTAATGGCGCGTCTGGACGCTGCTGATATGTCGCTGCCTTGTTGTAAATCGTTTCTACTGGATAAATAAGCTGACTTTTTCGTAATGGAGGGGAAAACTCTTTTACAGAGGCAAGAAGAGCAAGCGAAAACAAAATAATTTGTAAAAAATACATTCCAATTTTTGGAATTCTAACTATTCGTTGAAATTGTGACAGAATTGCTGCAACAAATAGCGCCAAAAAAGATAGAACCAGCGGCCAAAGGAGTCGAAAATCCGGAGCTGTCTTGTAGGCTGCAATAGTAATTGCAACTTGAGTCACTAGAGCGATGGTTTCTCTGGACATGATCGTCGACTGTGCTTTTTTTCTCTTTACTACCACTACCAAAATGCAAAGAAGTAGTATTGCCACAATAAGAATAATCCAAATTTCAGTTGGAATGGTACGGATAAACATGGAGCTAAACCATACAGTTTCCGAATGAATTGATGGTTGATTAGGATTGTGCCGAGCCCAGGTATATACAGTGTCTGTATACTCAGCTACTTGGACTGGAGAGAGTGCATTTTGAACTGGCATGCAGGTCTGTTTAATCGGAAACAAAAAACATCCTGATACAACAAATGAATAGGCAGACCAGATAATCATTGGGAGTAGAGTAGCGATCCGCGTACGTGGACGAGAGAAAAATGACGGAAGTTGATTTGAAAATAGATGCGTTCGATACAGTGACTCCAGGATACAAATAAGAGCGAAGGGAAAAAAGAGAACCATGGATATTTTGGTTGTAATACCGAGAAAAAATGCGAGCATGATCAAAAGACGCCGCTGCTCTAAAAATCCATAGAGGAGCAAGCTGGTCCATATAAAGAGAACAAGTTCTGGGGCTAGGGTAGAGAGGAGAGAAGTCTTCAAAACGATGAATAGGAAAGTCAAGCTGAAGAACAGAAACAGCTGACTAGTGGATACAAATTCTTCTTGGTTCTTTTGGGAGTATTTTTCAAAAAAAACAACTAATCCAAACATTATAACAAAAAAGACTGAAGGCAAATTAAAACTAGATAGTGTAGGAAGAGATGCTTGCAGAGTTGAAAATACAAATGGAAGACTGGTGGAGGCCAATCGAATATGCAGTAACGCAAGTCCAGAAACGATAGGGGATTGTGTGATGTTGATAACCGCAGGGATATGGTAGAGAAGAGAGTCATACCAGGTTGTGGGGAAACTACCAACATAGGCGATAGCGGCTGCAAAACATGATAGCAGTAGCAGTTTTAGGCCATTTTTCTCAACTAGAATTCTCAGTGACGTTGGATTGAGTAAATGTCGTTGAGAATAAAATAAAATAGTTGCTGGTAGAAGTATGATAAGTCCACTGCTCAAACCTGTAATTGGAATGAAAAAGTTTACAAACAGGACCACAGAAAAAAGGAGTCCAATCCCAAGTAGTAATCGCTCAGTTTTGGGTAGTGTAGAATCAACCCAGGTTCCCATCGAAATGGCCGATGCAACCAAGAGCATTGATAGTATCCAAAGTACTAGCATGGGAGTTAGTATATCGTATGAGTTTGCAATGGTTATGGAGAATTATTGCAGGAGCACTACTTGTCGTAGTCTGTCTCTGTGCCTTCTTTATTCCTCAAGTAAACTTTTTGTTGCTCTCTCTACTCTTTCTTATAATCGTTGTTGCGTTGGCAAATTCGAAGTTCTCTTCGACAACACTATATTTTTTTGGTCTCGGTACGATTGGATTGATTCTAGCTCTATGCCTTCATTCTTTATTCCCTCAAATTCAATTGAGTAGATATTATCTAGTTTTCAAATTATATCGGTTTTACACTTTACCGTCCTGGTTCTGGACCTTTCAAGTTTTGATCTTCGTATTTCCAGGTGTCGACCGATGGAGAGAGTTAGCTTCAAAGGTCCACGCGACAATCTTTTTTAAACAACGAACACCGCTTACTCTCTTACTAGTCGGAATAGTAATTGCTCAACTATTGACGGTTGGATCTCAGTTATTTTCGCAGGGCTTGTACACACTAGAACACCGAAGCTTGCTGCCTACACAACGGTATGCGATGCGAAGGTTCGGAGTTGGTGAGTCTGGTTGGTTTTACAATGTTGGGCTGTTTTGGCAGAAGGTTATTCCTAAAACTGATAAAGTTACGATTGGAATACCCCCACAAGGGGATCCATGGATTAAGTCGGGAAATATTTACTATGTTCAATATTTTGTATTTCCAAGAAAAGTGGAAATGCTTCAAAGAGATATTAAAGAGGTACCCTCAAATGTAACGCATATTGTCATCGCTCGTGGCGAAACGGATCAAGGCGATTTTGGATGGCCAACTATGGTCATTCCAAAGGAACAAATAGATTGGATAGATGTCTATAATCCCTTTACCAATGAGCAATGGAAAGTTGAAAATGATGATTACAATCCAGAAGTATTCAAGAGCTATTATGGAGTAATTCATCTGAAGAGGGGTGAACAATGACATTTCTGTCGTTTGTATTTCTAGCTTCATTGCATGGATTTGGATCAACAGTCTTAGGATTATTTCGAGTTCCTCAATCATTGCTTCGGTGTGCGGCTGCCTACTTAGTTGGATCTGCATTTGCATCGCTGTTGTTTTTCGTAGCCCTAGTTTATGGCCTAGATATTTATCGATCATTTGGGTTGGTTCTAATCTTTGTCGGAGTAGGTGCAGTGTATTCCTGGGGATCAATAGTCTATTGGAGGGAGATTAAACAGTTGCTTGTAACCGTGCTACCTCGAAATCGAGCTGAGCAAACAGTGTTTTTCCTTATTGCAGCTCTACTGAGTTTTGTGATCGTAATGAATTATTTTTGGTCCCACACGGACTGGGATGCCATTACGTTGTATGACTATCGAGCACATGTCCTCTTAGAAGTTGGCTTTTTACGGCCGTTGTTTAAAACGATTCAAGACATTTACTTATTAAGTTACCCATGGCATACCTCTATTCTATTTCTACAGCAATACATGTTAGGAGCGTGGAATGGAATGGCAATGTTTTCATTATTACTAGTAAGCATGTTGTTTACATTCTTTAGTCTGATTGAGTCGACCATGGGAAGATTCCATGCCTATATTGCTAGTTTGGCCTTGTTGAGCGTGCCACTAATTTTTGCGCACACGATGATTGCCTACACAAATTTCCCATATATGGTGTACTGGGGTTTGGGAGTTTGTTGCTTACTTTCTTGGATTTCGAGTAGAAGATTTGAGAATGTGGCTGTGGGGTCGTTATTAATTGCTGGATCGATGTGGATTCGCCAAAGCGAGCCATTTTGGTTGATTGCAGTACTACTATTACTGTATGGCTGTGTCACATTGCTGCAATGGAAAGCAAGTCTGTGGCTTCTGCCAATTGTGGGGGTATGGAGGGGTTGGAATCTTTATGTTCATGGAATTCTTAAACAGGTCTTACCACCTACTTCTGCTGAGCTTGCAACCTATGAAAAAGGCGGAAGTATGATGAGCTCTTTATCTACACTCCTAGATCTACATCGTTGGGGAAGTGTTTTGGAGCATCTTGTCCGCTATGCTGTTCCGATTTGGGGTCCTTGGGTGTTATTTTTCATCCTCTTGCTTCTCAGTCAACGGCGAAGCAAAGATCAACTTCCATTGATATTCTCTGTGTTAGCATCTGTAGGCGCGATTGTGTTGGGTACATATTTATTTGCCAATAACACTTATTGGAGCGAAATCGTTGATTCATTTCAGCGTCTTTTGTTATTTGCATTTCCTGTATTCATTTATTCAACGTTTAATGTAATTAAAAGTCCGAAGAACACTTATGTTAAAAAATAAATGTATTGTCTGCTTGAAGGTAAATGCACCTCTTCTGTTTGTCGCTAAAACTATTCCGTATTATTCCTGTTCACATTGTGGGCATATATTTTCTACCAGAGTTTTGGAGAAACCGTATGAAGATTATCAACATGTCGAAAAATATGAGAAGTGGAGAGAATACTTGGGAAACGTCTTTTCTCGACGGGTAACGGACATTCAGAAGTACGTAGAGAATGGGAAAGCGCTTGATGTAGGTTGTTCACTCGGATTCTTTCTAAATGTATTAAAAGCCCACGGGTTTCAAGCTGAAGGCTTGGAGCCCTCAGCGGATGCTGTGAAGCTTTGCAAGAAGCAGGGTTTGCGAGTCTATAAAGGCTATTTGGGAGATCCGTTGCCCAAGTCTGGGAACTATGATGTTGTGATTCTTAATCACGTAATGGAGCATTTAAAAGACCCTCGAAAAGGGTGTAGGGATATTTACAAGTATTTAAAACCAGGAGGTGTAGTGTTCATTGAGAGTCCCAATATAGCTTCGATAGAAGGCATTCTTGGAGGTAAAAATTGGAGATACTTATACCCAGAGGAACATTTTTCTCAGTTTTCGCCTTCATCACTATCGTACCTACTAACCGATACTGGTTTCCAGTTACTCTCGTGCAAAACATATGCAGCGCTATTTGACTTCTCGGATTTAAAGAAAGAATTGTTGCGATGTCTTCAAAAAGACCCCAAACGTTTACTTTTTTATGCATGGGAATTTCCGTTATCAGCATTGGAAATGTTGCTGCATCGAGGATCTGCAGTTTCTTGTATCGCTAGAAAGCCAGAGAAAAAGCTTAAACGTTAAGTTTCTTCACAATTTTGGCAGGGGATCCCACCGCAACACAAAAATCAGGAACTGAGGTTCGAACCACGCTGTTTGCACCGACCACTGCATGTTTTCCAATGGTTACTCCAGGCAAGATAACGGAATTTGCGCCAACCCAGCACCCTTTCTTCAGACGCACAGGGTTACTTTTCGTAATCCCAGATCGCAGGATGGATTGGTCTAATTGAGTGGTTACATGTGAGTGATCTGAAATAATCACATTTGGAGAGAGTAAAACGTCCTCTTCTAAAACGACACTACTTGCCGCAGAGATGAAACAAAATCTACCAATATCACACCCATTCTGGATTTCAATGACTGGCTGGGTCTGGCTGCGTAGTGCATTTAACCAAACTCCAGTTTGGAGATGAATAGAATCGCCGAGGAGTATCGAAGATGCGTTTCGAACACGCACGTTGTCATCAATCGCCACTCGACTTCCAAATCCCGCATACCTATTCAAATAGCGATGAAGGACATACCGTAGAGCGTGCGAGAGAAGTTCAACTATTCTTTCCATATTTTCCCCAAGCCACATAGAGTGAGACTACACAGTAGTATAACCCCATGAAGAAGCAACTTTTCACTCCAATGAATCCTTGTGTTATTCCCCCGGAAAGTAGGCAAGCAAGAGTGTGATAGACCCCTAACGGGACTGCGCTAATTGGTGCGTATACCATCCACCGGTAATAATGGGGATAGAGACGTTTTCCAGACTTTGGGAACTGTTTGATGTCGTCGTGGCTTTTAAGATAATAACTAGCGTGTATCTTTGCCCACTTTTGCCACTTACTCCTAAAAGTATGAAGACTTAAATTATCATAGCCCGGTCGATGTTCTAGCTGATGAGGAAGATGCATTATGGAGCCGTTGACACGAACGGCTTCGTGCGGCGCACCCAAAAAGTCGATATCTTCAATCCGATAGAGAAAGAGCTTTCGTGGCCAGTGCCGCGTTGTATATCTAGTACCATCCCAGTAAGGCCAAATTGCAGTGTATGCGCTCACATGATCTTGAATCAGCGCAGGAAGGGCGCGCAGGAGATCGGTAGATAAAAACTCATCGGCATCAATCTGAAGACAGTATTCTGTTTTCACTTTTTCAAATAGCCATACACGATGTGGTTCGGCTTCTCCAATGAAATCTCGAGTAAACACGGTGCACCCATATTTTGCACAAATTTGTAGCGACGCATCAGAGCAGGGACCATCGTGAACAACGAGAATATTGTTTGTAACCTTCACCACACTATCCAAACAGCGCGCCAGAACTTGTTCTTCATCGTGAATCACTAAACACGCAGTAATTTTTGAGGTGAGCATATCTGATTCTTTTGAATATAACATGTTGACCAGGAGTATTGTGAGTTTGGTCAGCTCACGATACACTGTCAATGATTCAGCACGTTATCGTATGGCAAGAATAGGATTAAACCTTTTATTTTTAGTTCCAAATCAGGTTGGGGGCACGGAGTACCTCACGAGAAACTTCATCAACCTGTTGAGAAACGACTCCGCAAATACGTACATTTTATTCTGTAACCAAGAAAACGCTCCTACATTTACCTTTTCTGCAAAGAATATCTCCAAAGTTGTGTGTTCGGTTCGGGCAAGTAATCGGATCATTCGCTTACTGTATGAGCAATTCATTCTTCCATTTCAAGTTGCAAACGCTAACTGTACATTGTTGCATTCATTCGGATATACAGCACCATTATTTTTGACATCTTCATCGATTGTGACCGTGCACGACGCGAACTGGATAGATCATCCTGAAGATTTCACATTTTTCTCCAGAATGATGACGCACTTCTTAGTGTCGCTAGCATGTCTGAAAAGTAAAACTATTATCACTGATAGCGATTTTTCAAAACTGCGCCTGAGTACGCATCTGCCATGGGCAAAAAAGAAAATTAAAGTTGTGTCACCTTTCGTTCCATCAGAAGTCTGCAGTCCGCCGTTTGAACAGTTACCAAAGAAACTAGACGGAACAATATTTGCTTTATGTGTGAGTGCTCATTATCCACACAAACAGATTCCATATCTTTTAAAGATGTGGAATCAAGTCCATGCCCTTCAGCCTACTGCGAAGTTAGTACTCGTAGGCCAGCATGGGAAAGATCATCCCAGTGTACTTAAGCTGATCGCTGACCAAGAATCAGTGATCTATTATCCAAAAGTGAGTTTCCCACTATTAAAGTCCTTGTACCATTTTGCTCATGTCTTTATTCACCCGAGCATCTATGAAGGTTTTGGGTATCCTGTTTACGAAGCGGGTGCAAACAACTGTCCAGTGATTGTCGGAAAAAAATCCTTGTATCCCAGTAGAGTCGCATCGAGATTTCTGGAACTGACTTTTGATGAAAACCAGGATGCAAAGCAAATCATCCCTTATTTACAGTTACCTAGGAAATCTATCAATATTCCTCTACCGGCAGCAAATGACTCGCTTAAAACTTTGCTTCAAGTCTATGAAAAATAGAACGCATCCTTTTTCGATAGAGAATACTATTATCGCTGTGGGTTTGGTCCTGGTAGTACTTGCCTATGTACTTTCTGCTTTCTCCTTATTTCAAGTTGAAGTTCTTCGAGGGATCGGCCTCGCTATTGGAGTTTACTTTTTCATCCAACTCGTCTTGCATCATCACAAAATATTGCATACCACTGCATTAAGAATATTTGCTGTGTTTGCACTTATCGCTTTTATTCAAGGTTCTTTTTCAGTTCCTACAACGACCGATGCCCATAACTATCACATTCCTCGAGCAATCTATTGGTTACAGAACCATTCGGTATTTCAATCCGTCATCCACACTTCTCATGATTTCATGGGCCCGTTACCAAGTATTCTGTTATCCCTGATGTATAGTCTCACCAACTCGGATTTGTTGTTGTTTGTTCCGCAGTGGTTAGCCTATGTTGCGATCTTCTTCTTAATCGGTAGACTTGCAAAACTATTGGAGTACTCTTCAAGACAAATCCAGTCTGCCCAGTTGATATCGTTGAGTATTCCAATAGCGACACTACAGGCAAGTAGTGTTCAAAGTGATCTACTTGTTGCGGTGTGGGTACTTGTTTCGGTTATTTTTGCTGTTCGGTATCTGAAAGAACAGTCAAAGATTCATTTACTATTATGTACACTTTCAGTCTTCCTTGGATTTTTGACGAAAGCCACCATGGTGATTTATGCCGTTATTCCGATCGGTTTGCTTAGTTGGCAGTTCCTCAGCCATCGAGAGGACAGGGTCAATATGCTAAAGGTAGGAATGATCGGTTGTTTCATAGGTACTCTACTATGTCTACCGCATTTGCTTCAGAACAATGTACTGTTTCATTCGTACTTAGGTACCAGTTACACCGTGGATGGGAAGAGCATTCCATTTACCGTAAACAGTTTAAGTATTGCTGGGAGCATAGAAAATGTATATCGAAATATTTTCATGCACATTCCATTTTTGAGCTTTTCACCAATACTTGATTCGTTGGTAGATGGACTAAAGCCTGTCGGTATTTCAATCGACTTATCTGAGACTTCATGGTTCAATTCTGAGTTTTTCCATGCAAGTTTGCCTATTCCACAAGAAGATATTGCGCCTGCTCCATTGCACATGTTGATAATCGGGGTAGCACTAGTAACCGTAATTCGAAGAAATAAAAAAATTCTCAACAATCAAACACTACTATTTGCGAGTAGTATTTGCGCATTTATCGTTTTTTGTATCGTGTTGCGTTGGCAGCCTTATCATATACGCCAACAGATGAGTATCATCTTTCTTCTGATAGTGTCAGGTATAGGAGTAATAAATCTCTCAAACAGAGCGTTAAACGTATTGTGTACACTCTCTGTAGCAATTGGTCTCGTGGTGATCGTAAGCAACGTGTCACGTCCAATTATTTCGTATCAACCACTTCTTTCAAAGGTTGCAGTTGTGATACCAGAAGGTTTTTCTCCGCCAGAATCAGTTCTTCGAGGTCGAAATGTAGCCAATTACTTTTTGTCACGTCCGTATTGGCAACCTGCGTACATTGAAATGACATCCTATCTGCATGAGAAGAACATCAACAAAGTGGGTTTTACGGGAAGAGAAGGTTACGTGTATCCCTTTATCAAAGTTGCATCTAAACAGAACATCGTAGTTGTTCCAGCAGCCGATCCAACATCAAAAGTAAAGGTGGTAGCAGGATTAATTGAGGATCAACAGTTAGAAAAGGCACAATACTGTAGTCAAACTGCCGATGCAAATAAAGTCATTTGCGTGTATTTTAATCCCTAGAAGTATGAAGCTCCAAAAAAAGCAAGCTAGTTGTATTTTTTATGTGATCGCCTTTGGGAAATCCGATCTAGTATCTCGATGCTTGGATTCATTATCCCGAGTTGTATCAAAAAGCAATATTGTTTTGATTGATAATGCATCAGTGGAATCCTTATCTGTTGTTGCAAAAAAGTATCAAATCCGTTTAATACGATTGAAGCAAAATAAAGGGTATGCGGGTGGATGTAATGCAGCTGTCGAGGATTTCTTGCACTCTTCTGCAGACTACATTTGTGTGATGAACAGTGATGTATTTGTCACCAAAGGATTTGTATCGGAATTACAAACCTGCTTTGACTCGGTTGACAATGATGCCTCAATAGCAATATTTCAACCAGAACTTTATTTCGATGCAGAGTATCAACGCGTCGAAAACACAGGGATTTTGTACTATAAAAGTGGTTTAGCATTTCAAGCAAATCATCAATCAGCGTACCAGTGCGTAAACGGGGCATGCATGTTCTTACGTCGTTCTGCAATCGAGTATCTTAAGCGAATTGACGGTTTTGTGTTTGAAGAACTGTATTGGAGTTACGCAGAAGATGTGGAATTATCATTGCGATTGCAGTCAAGAGGGTGGAAAACAGTGGTGTTTAGTTCGTTACAGGCAGTGCATTTACAGTCAGCCTCATTTGGAAAACGATCGGCTCGCTCATTGTGGTATTACGCTCGTAATTTGCTTTGGACTCTTTTACTAACGCGTACTACCTCAGAGTTAATCATCAGCTTGCCACTCATTCTTTTGGGTCAGATCCGGATTATTTTCGAATTTATTTTGCATGGTAGGCCAGACTACTACTTCTCACTCCTTTATGAGACATATCGCAACCGAGACACCTTGCGATTAAAACGTAGACATTGGAAAACTAATCAGATGATTGAATTAGCACATACATATCAATTTGGAGCATTTCCACTATGGAGGTTGCAATGAACGTTCACGAACGAGAAATGGAAAAGAAAAGAATGGTGTCCCAAGTATGGAATAAGAAACAGGACTACTATGACAAGACGCAAGGAGGGAATGAAGCGTTATTAAAGGGACCCCATTATCAACGCGTGTTACCGTATCTTCAGCAATCTGGAACTATTCTAGAAGTTGGATGTGGCGATGGAGGAGCACTCAAGACATTAGCTACCGTACTCCCAAAGAAGACACGTTTATTCGGGGTAGATATCAGTAGTCTTGCAATTCGCCTAGCCAAAAAGAATTTTCCAAGTGGTGAGTTCAAAGTTGCAGACGGTGATACTCTTCCCTATAAAGATAACTCCTTTGACTGTACCTGTAGTTTCTTTACCTTTGAGCATGTGATTGATCCGCAGGAAATTTTGATGGAAATGACTAGAGTTACAAAACCAGGTGGATTCATCATCATTATTTGTCCCAACTATGGATCTCCAATTTATCGATCCCCATGTGCCACAGATTCCGTCTTCTCAAGATTATGGCAGTCCATATACTCGAGGAGTAAACGTATTCATACATCACAATTCGGTTGGAAGCATGTGAAGCCAATCGCAGACCGATCTGATTTTCATGTGCCAGATCACGACACATTAATCGAGCCAGACCTATCACTATTTGTTGATGTCATTGAATCTCGAGCATTTCCAAAATTAAGCCTTGTTGATGCTACTAGTTTGTGGGAGACGATTACACCACAATCTTCTATAAAGTACTATTTGGCAAGCCTTCCATTTCGAATTGCAGCACACGTATTTGGGAGACCTTTTCTGTATTGGGGACAACTCTTTGTGGCGACCCTAAAGAAGTCGCCGGCTCGTAAAAAAGTATGAAGAAAACTAAAGTCTCAATAGTCACACCTAGCTACAACCAAGGTGAATTTATTCAAGACACTTTACAGAGTGTTCTTGCTCAGGTGGATGGTTCGTTTGAACTCGAATACATCATTCTAGATTCTGTTTCAATGGATGATACAAAGCTGATAATTGAAAAATATCTTCCAAAACTGAGGCGGGCTGGGGTTGGCGTGACCTTTATATCAAAGAAGGATAAAGGGCAGACCAATGCCATCAATAATGGGCTGTCACTGGCGACTGGACAACTGTATACGTACTTAAACTCGGACGATTTTTATGAACCAGATGTGCTGCGAAAAGTTGTGAAGTACTTCGAGCAAAATTCTCAGATTCAGTGGGCATTTGGAGGCTGGAATTACGTTAACCGGGTGGGGAAAATCTATTCCGTCATTCAACCCTCGCTATTCTCATATAACAAGTTATTAGACTATTGTACGATAGGTCAACCGAGTTGCTTTTTTCGTAGCACAGTTTATCAAGAAGTAGGTCCGTTTGATGAATCGCTGCAGTTAGGGATGGATTATGAGTATTGGTTACGATTGTCCCAGCACTACCCAGCAGGTGTTATCCCAGAGGTCATTTCAAACATGCGTTATTACGGGGGAACGAAGAGTGCATCGAAGGCAAGTCAGCACTTAGTGGAAGCCTATAAGTTAGCTACACGATACACAGCACCGCTATCCTTCAAACGATTGGTGCAATTTTTCTTCTTCCTTCGTGGTTATGCAGTTATCCTTTTAGGAATTGATATCACACGACGGATTGAACGTAAAGAAATTACCTAGCTTCAAAAAAGTTTTCATACCACTTTGAAAGCATGAAGAATTTCCACAGTTGCGCGGAATAATCGGCAACGCCCTGCTGATGATAAGCGTACATTTTCTTCGTGGTATCAAAGTTTAAAACTTCATACATGGGGTGATTGGAATTCTGAAAGGTTGCATCAAACTGCGGACGTAATGTCGATTTCATCCACTCATTCACTGGCAGTACAAATCCCCGCTTGGGTAGATTTCGAATTGAGGGCGGAATTAAGTCGCTACATGCCTCTTTTAGAATCCACTTCGTTTCGTTATTGTGAAGTTTAAAATGTAGCGGCAGTGTGGCAGCAAACTCTACAACTCTATAATCTAGAAGAGGTGATCTGCCTTCCAACGCCCACTGCATACTTGCAATGTCCATTTTAGTCATTAGACCATCGGGCAAAATGGTTGATAAATCCATGGTAAGAACTCGACTAATAGTATCTTCAGAGTTAGTGGGCAAATGTGAGCGGATTTCTGTATCCAAATGATTTGTCGCATCATTCCAAAGATCATTCATGTCAATTCCATTGGTATATCCACGTGCATATAGGCTATATCCATCTAGTGGCTGTTGTCCAAGCAAATGGGAAACTCGAAGTATTCGTTGCAGAAGCGGATGGTGTAATGCCTGATCTGAAAACGGTCGTAAAATAGTATGTAGCAAACTTGCTGGAAGTCGAAGTGCTTGCATGCGATTAATGAAGGCTAGAGTGGTATGGTTGCTGTACGCAAAAAAACTTTCATCACCCCCATCCCCGTTAAGTGCAACGGTTACATGCTTGCGTGCGAGTTGGCTAACAAAATAGGAGGGGATCGCGGAGGAATCTCCAAATGGTTCATCGTACGCATTTACTAGTGTTTTAATTAGATCGCTTGTTACTTTGGGCTTAATTTCAAGTTCCGTGTGTTCTGTGTGGTGAAATTCGCTGGATAATTTTGCATCTGCACGCTCGTCCATCCCCCAGCGACTAGCACCGACTGTAAAGGTGCGAACCGGCTGAGTGCTTTGTTTGCTCATGATTCCAGTTACCACGCATGAATCAATTCCACCGGACAAGAAAGAGCCTAACGGGACATCTGCGATCATACGTAACGAGACCGACGATTCAAGTAAGCTACGCAGTGTCTCTTTGGATTCATCAATGGAAAGTGTTGAATTCGGATTTACGGTGACAGACCAGTATTGTTTAATGGTGAGTTTTTTATTTTTCAGAGTTAAATAATGACCAGGTGGGAGCTTGAATATATCCTTAAATCCCGTCTTGGGAGAGGGGACAAAACCCCAATACATATAAGATGAAATTGCATCTTTATCTACCACTTTGGGAACTTCAGGCTGAGTGAAGAGTGCTTTAATTTCGGAAGCAAAAATGAACACATCAGCAGAGAGAAAGTACTTAAATGGTTTTTTACCTAATCTGTCCCGAGCTGCGAAAAGAGTTTGTTCTTTTCTATCAAAGATGGCAAACGCAAACATTCCATTAAAATATTGAACGCATTTTTCCTTGTAGTGTGCATACATTGCTAAAATGACTTCGGTGTCTGACTGTGAGTGGAAGCGATACCCTTTTGACACCAATCGGCTGCGAAGCTCTGAATAGTTGTAGATTTCCCCGTTAAAGGTAATCCAATAGCGTTTGGAGTCATAGCTCATTGGCTGGTGACCTTTCGGCGAAAGGTCAATAATTGCGAGCCGTCGCTGACCGAATCCAAAGCTACCAAATGATTCAATACCGTCGTCATCAGGTCCCCGATGCGATAGACTATCCGTCATTCGTTGGATGTCTGCTGACAACACCGTACCGTTAAAAACAACTTTCCCCGAAATTCCGCACATGTTCAAAGAGTATCATATTTTTTCGCGTAGCGAGCAGGAAAGAATGGTATATGCTACAAGCCTATGGAATCGAGTGGCGTGATCAGACAAAAAACCTGGATCGGTGGAATTATTTGTCTTCTAGCTAGCATTGGTTTTGCTTTTTATCTCTTTTCAGCCAGCTTATCGAACGCATTTTCACCCATTGATGATCACGAACTAGTGTTGCACCTTAGGGGACAAGAGAGACTATCCATTTCACAAGTAACTGCATTGTGGCAACGAGATCTTCAAGCGACTGGAAGATTTCGTCCTCTGTATAACATTCTTCGTCCGCTTGAGCTACTTCTATGGGGAAACCATCTAAATCTCTGGTACTTGGCTCGCGTCATTCTCTTTAGTCTATCGATGTTCTTGTGCTGGTTACTTTTGAAACACGCGGTCGGGATGCTCTTTGCATCTCTAATCAGCTCATGGTTTTTTACATTTGCGTTTTGGGCAGACATTATTGGCAGGCTGGGGCCATCAGAGAGTTACAGTCTATTTGGCTTGCTTTGTTGGGCTTGCGGTCTTTATGGGCTCTATGCGCGGTCACAACAAACTTCTGCATGGAGTTGGTTATTACTTTCTATCGGAAGTATCATTGCGATTCTTACCAAAGAGAACATGCTGATCATCGTGCTTCCAACCATCGGAATCACTTTGCTTAATCGGTCGAAAGTATATTCAAAAGGTCTGTTGTTTCTTCCAGTAATTTCTAGTTTCTTGGCATCATTTTTCGTTATCCGATATTTAGTAAGATTATCCTCTGTAGTAGGAGTTGATGTGTACGGCAATAGTCTAGGTGTGTCTAGAGTAAGCCTGCTACTGGATGTATTTTTAGATAAAACAGTTCTAGGATTGCTACTTGGAAGTGCGATTTTACTTTGGTTTTCGATTTCTGTTCCCTCACCAAGCTGGCGAAGAGATTTTTCACATCTTTGTTGGGCATGGATAACCGCCGTCTCTTTACTCATATCCCAGAGTTTCTTTTACAACGGCCAATGGCCAACAAATATTCGCTATGATTTCCCAGGAATGTTCTACAAGCTGATCATTGTCGTTAGTGTGATATTTCTTCTAAAGCGGGTTGTGATTGATCGTTTGGATAACCAGTCGGCACGAATAGTAACGCTGGTGCTGACATGCTTCCTTTTTCTAGGAGTCATACGTCGTTCGCAGATTTGGGTTTTGCGTTCTCGAGTCCAAGCCTATCATCAACTGACACGATCTTTTGCTTCAGGATTACAAGCTATCAAAGCGACGAGCCCTTCAATGGATATCATTTTAGAATCAACCTCGATAAATGATCTTGAAATTATTCACGCCATCCAAGTATCTCTTCGACAAAAATATCTAGCCAATGCCATCTATCTTCGTTTACACCATCAAAATACTAATGAAGAAGGGGCATTGGGAGGGCAACTGTATACAAGCCTGTTACAAACTCAAAACGATGGTACGGATGTTTTTATGCCACTAGCTAAAAGAGAAGCTGTGAAACCTTGCATCTCGATTTTCCTTGGGCAAGAAACTCAAACGGAGTGCACACCATCCAGCATTATTGCAGTGACATGGTAGAGTAGAAATGACAAACCCTCTATGTTAAATCTTTCAAGAATTATAGATTTTCTCGACACAAAAGTAGTAGAGAATGTGACACATACACATGCACAAAAATCATGTCTCCTTTCGTACATCACGTATCCATTTCTTTTCCCGTTTAAACCGCAACCTCATCAAAGTCACTGGCAAGTTAAAGCAATCGCACAAACAGTTCATGAACAGGGCTATCGCGTCGATGTTGTTAATTACGCAGCCAACTATCAGCTGAAAAGACACTATGACATGGTTATAGATATTCATCCCACAAAGAATAAGCCGTATTGGAATCACTTAAAGGAAAACGCCAAAAGAATCATGTTCTACACCGGAAGTTATCCAGACTTTCAAAATTCAGCCGAACGCAAACGACTTGAAGAGTTACATCATCGACGAGGTGTGCAGCTGCAGCCTAGAAGACAGGTAGAGGTACTAGAACGAAGCATTATTGAAAAGTTTCATACAATACTTCTTATCGGTAATGAGCAGACACAACGGACTTTCCCATCGACAAAAACACCATTGTATCTGTTACCAAATACTGTGGATGAATCACTTGGTGCTCTCTCAACGCTTACAAAGAATCCAGCAAGCTTTCTTTTCTTAGGTAGTGGAGGACAAGTACATAAAGGCCTCGATTTAGTTCTAGAAGTTTTTAGTCGTCATCCTGAGCTAACACTGATGGTATGTAGCCCTTTTGCACGGGAAGAAGACTTTGTGAATGCATATCGGTTAGAGTTATATGACACAACGAACATTAGACCTCTAGGATTCATTGATCCTCATAGCGCAACTTTTAAAGAGAACGCAGCGAGCTGTGCCTGGATGATTTATCCCTCAGCGTCAGAAGGGATGGCAGGAAGTGTGTTAACAGCAATGTCTGCTGGAATCATTCCCATTGTGAGTAAAGAATCTGGTGTTAGTCACGAAGTAGAGATACTTGATTCAAACAGTCTGGATTCAATCGAGAAAAAAGTGATGAAACTGAGTAAGTCTACGCAAAAAGAACTGCAAAAAAAGAGAGAAGAAATGATGAATTCGTTAGATAAGTATTATTCTCAGCAAGCATTTATTACATCCCTACACAATGCATTGAGACAGCAGCTTACTTAAGCATTCTTAAAGATAGTATCCATATCCTTTGCGTAGTGGGACCAAGAAATATTCTTTAGAACAAATGTATGACCAGCCTTGGCGATAGAATTTCGAAGTTTTGCGTCTGTAATAATTCTTTCAAGTTGCTTGGCTAAATGAGAGGGATTTTTGGGCTCAATAAAGAGAGCATTCTTTCCATCCGTAAGTACATCATGTGCACCAGCTGTTTTGCTTACAAGGACTGCACATCCACGTAAGCATGCCTCGAATACGGAAAGTCCCCAGGTTTGATTGTGATTTGGAAACACAAAGACATCTGCCTCCCGGTATTCACGTTCAAGCTCAGCCTCACTCACTTTTCCTAAGAACTTTACGTATGATCCTAGTCCATATTCTTTTACCAACTGCTCGATTAGCTGGAAATAACCCATATCTGGTGCAGGATCTCCAACGATATGAAAGTCTACGTTTTTCACTTTGTATTGATGAATGAGTATGTTTGCAGCTTCGATTAAGTCTTCGTATCGCCGGTGGCGAAAGAAAATATTGGTTGTGAGTAATTGGATTTTCTTGTGTTTCTTTTTGACTAGAAATTGTTTTAAATCATTTGGTATCGAGAGCCCGCTTTTAACAATCATGGCTGACTTTTTGAAATGGCGTTGGACAATATCTTTATTCCGCTCATCGAGAACTACGATGGTATCCATGTGTACGAGAGCCCGATTTGTACGAATCCTTTCGATCCATGCTAGAACCCTCATGAGAGTGGTTTGTGCATATTCTGATGCACCTTTCTCTTTCGCATCAATAAATGAAGGAGGATCGTTCATCATCCAGACATTTTTTACAGTAGGGAAACGTGACGTTAATCGGTACACGCCATGATCATGATAGTTGATCACATCGTACTGTTTCTTTTTGTGATGGATCTCAATTTGATCGCCTATAGCTCGTACTTGCTGTAGCTGCACCCATTCATTTCGGATGAAGGCTCGGATTCGCTTCAAGATAGGATCTGACTGGTTATAGAATTCCTGCGAAATTTTGATTGGACGGGCTGCAATGACATTAACTTCATTGATAAATTCAGGAAAACATTTTGCTTTGTCGACACGATACGCAAAGATATCTACATGATGACCTTGTTTTTGAAGGTAGCGTGCTTCTTCTAGGATTTGTCGAATTGAACCACCGTAGGTGTCAAGTTGCCAGATCACAAGCGCAATAGTCATACTCTAGATTATTCCGTTCTAAAGGCGCTAATTAGATACTCAATCTCGCTTGCGGTGAGCTCTGGATTATTTGCAAAGTAAAAACCTTGTGTAAAGACTAACCTTGAGACTGGGATGTCGTACGCTATGTCGATATGTTTCTTAAAAAATGGTTGATCTGCCATTACCCCTCCGACAATCGGCCGAACTTCGATTCCAAGTTTTTCACATCGTGAACAGTACTCATCCTTTACTTGTTCAGATTTAAAGACTAATGGCATTGCAAAATTACTGACAAAATCCATCTTGATATCAAGCGGATACACGTCTGAACAAACCTCGTAGATTTTTAGAAAGGTTTGGAAATTTTCTTGTCGTTTTTGAATTGTTTCATTAATGAACTGCAGTTGGTACTTTCCTAGAAACCCTGTGATCTCATTTGGGCGCAGATTGTAGGCTAAATCGTAAAAGGTATATTTTGCAAAGAAGTCGGAGATTGCATGCTCTTTTCGAAGAGATTGTTGTTGTTTTTCACTTAAGTGCCGGTCCCACCCATGAGAACGAGCCATTCGTAACTGTTTATCCAGTTCTTTGTCATCGGTACACACCATTCCACCTTCGATTGCTGACATGTGATGACCAACGAAGAATGAGAACGTTGAGGCAAAGCCAAAATTTCCCAGCTTTTTTCCTGAAGTTACACTTCCCATCGACTCACAGTTATCTTCTAGCAGCAAAATGCCCTCGCGAGTACAGTACTGTTTAATTTTTTTAAGATCATCTGAAAATCCCAACAGATTTGTAATAAATAAACAGTCTAAGGGATACTTGGTATGGGCCTGCTCCAGCGTATGGCTTGAGACATTTAAGGTATCCAGCTCGATATCTACAGGGATGGGGTCTAATCCAAGCTGCATTAGGGGCATGACATTTGTTGCCCAAGTGATTCCAGAGAAACCGACTTTCATACCTGGCTTAAGTTTCCCCATGTTTAATAATGCCTGAATTAAGGCTAAGTTCGCAGAACTGCCACTGTTAAAGAGAATGGAGTATTTTCTACCTTGCCAAGCGGAGAACTCTGACTCAAAGGAAGCACATTGGGCTCCTATCGAGAGTTGCTTTGCATTCTGAATGAAATCGCACAGTGCGTTTTTTGTCTCCGTTTCATTATAGAAAGAAGATTTGATCAATTTAATTTTATAATCCATGAAAGCCCTTACTTTGTTCGAAAAGATAACTCTTTAAAAGAAATAGTCCGAGTGACGAATAAAAGCAAGAGGTAAATTAGTCCCATAAAGAATGCAGCAAAGATCCAGTTGGGTTTAAGTAGTAGCGCTACCAGAGCAGAAACGGTAATACACAGTGCTGGAGCAACAATTGCACGTAGTGGAAGTGAGTGCCCAACAAAATGCCGAAGGAAGAAAAATCCAATGAGTTCACACAGAAGTGTGGCTAGTGCCGCTCCTTCAACTCCGAATACAGGAATTAACAAGAGATTTAATCCAATATTGAGAATTGTGAGAAAAGCAAGCACTTTGGTATGGATTTTTTCTTTTCTTCCGGTGTACATAAAATACGACAGCGGTGCATTCAAATACAACACTATAATTGTCAATCCAAAAAGCTGGAGAACAGGTGCTGCGCTGGCATAGTCAGAGCCAAATGCTGTTAACATCACTTCTTTTGCAAAAAGAAGACAACAGGCAGCAATGTAAAACGCCACGACGGATAAGTATCGAGTGGCCAAGAATAGTGAACGGGTGAGCTTTTCATCTTCCTTATCCGCGTAGAGTTTGGTCAATGTCGGAACGGAGACTGCAAGAATAATTCCAGGAAGAATTACAGCCGCATCCATCAATCGATACGCTGTACTGTACGGAGCAACCGCAGCGACTCCCAGTAAATGACGAATGATTAACATGTCGACACGAAAATATAAGATTCCAAAGACACTTAACATGAAAAGTGGGAGTGATTTTGAAATGACCTGGACTGACTTTTTTAGGTCAAATTTCGGAGGTTTGAAACCTCCTGTCCAGATATTTGACAAGGCTATCGCAACGATTTTTCCGATAATGAACAGGACAAATACCATCAGGAGTTTACCTCCCAGTAGAAGCACTGCAATTCCACCCACATAGGCTACTGCTTTTTCACTGCCATCAATGATTGCGGTCAAATGGAACCGATCTCTAGCAGAGAGAAACATTTTATTAAGTTGCAGATATCCGTCCAGGAGAAAGTACACATAGGCCAAAAGAAACTCTAAACTGACAAAACGATCGATAAAGAAAACGTAGATGAACAATAAAATACTCACTGGGATTGTTAATAGGATCCGTGTGCCCAGCAAAAGCTGTCGTTCTTTCTCGAAATCTTCAGGATTGGTGCTCCAGTGCCGTAAAAAATAGGTCGGAATGCCTAATTCAATAAAAAGATTGACAATGACTAAAGTGGAGAAGATGTAACTGTATACTCCAAACTCAAATTGGCTTGTGGCCTTAATGAGTACGACCGTAAAGACAAACCCTAAAATGTTTGAGACAATCTGATAGACCGTTTGGACACCTGCGTTGCGTACAATAAGCTGTTTGTTCATCTGGAGTCATTATAGCGAAGATCAATACCATTCTAAAGACCATGAATACGAAGTCTGTTATACCAATTGGTGTTTTGTTAATTGTCGATAAATTGGATTTAGGGGGTGGCGCCCGAAGAATCAAAGTTTATGCGGACATGCTTGACCGATCACACTATACCCCAGTGGTGGTGTTTCGGACATCGGTCATTCATCGAGATGTTGACTCCGTGATTGGGAAAGACACTCCACGACTGCACTCATCGGACCCAAAGCAAATTGCTCAATTTGCTGCGAAGCATGCAGTGAAGGTTGCGTACTGTTGGTATGACGGAAAGTTTCATCAGGATTTATTTGACCTGCTGATGCAACTCAAAAGAAACAAGATTGCTGTGGTAGCAAACAATGTGTTCTCCTACGTAGACACCCGCATGGATAGTTTGTGTGATGTGGTCGTCTTTCAAACAAAATTCATGATGTATAAATTTGTACGTCAACTAGATAAGAAACCACGTCAACTCAAGAAATATGTGGTGCTACCAAATCCTGTTCATGATGTGTACAGCGGACAATTTGCCTTAAATTCTCAACAACTGCAAACAAAACGATCGAGCTTAGGATTTAGTGAGAAGGATGTGGTATTTGGAAGATTCGGTCGTAATGATATCGTCAAATGGGGTGATAGCTTGACAGGGGCTATGCTGTCTCATTTGCATCATCCTTCGGTTAAATTTTTGATAGTTGGAATGCCACGCTCCCGACGATGGCTATTCGCATTTCTTCGTTTCTTGGATCCTACCATTAGTCAGTCGATCAAAATTCTGCCTCCTACTTCCAGTGACAGAGAGCTCTTTGAGCTTATGCAGTGTACCGATGTCATTGCCCATAGCGTCAAAATCGGAGAAGGTTGCTCCAACGCAATTAACGAAGGAATGTACTGGGGTAAAGCAGTAATCACTAATCCGACACCGCACTGTGATAACGGACAGGTTGAACAAGTAGCCCATGAGCAGTTTGGATTAATTGTTAGAGGGATGTCTGAATGGAATTCTGCTATTGAAAAGTTAGCAGCGGATGAACGGCTTCGAAAGCAATTCGGACGACATGCAAATGAAAATGTACTCTCGCAGATCACCGCAGAAAAGATTGTAAAGAAATTTGAAATGATTCTCGACCTTGCTCTTGGAGGGCATATTTCAAAGACGCTGATCTCACCTGACTCTGTAGAGTACAAAAAATTCGTGGAAAATTATACTGAAAATGCCAGACTTTCTGGTTCTGTGCTTCCAGTTTCTTTACTAGGAAAACTAGGATCATTTCTACTTCGTGGATTTGCATACCTTGAGTTTAAATTCTTTAATGGATAGTTGATTGCCTCTTTGCAAATACACTGTCGAGTACTACACTTCAAGAACTTATGAAGTCTATCGGCATCGTAGGAGTAGGATATTGGGGGCCAAATTATGCTCGAATTCTTTCTGCGATGGACAACATACATTTCTCCTGGTGCGCTGACCTAAATGCGAATGCTCTTTCCAAAATGCAAAAAAATTATCCTGATGTGAAGGTAACAACCTCAGTATCAGATCTTTTGAATGATGAAAGCCTAGATGCAGTGATCATCGTTACTCCGGCTCAGACTCATTTTGAACTTGTCAAGCAATTTTTAATTGCTGGAAAAGATGTCTTAGTTGAAAAGCCCCTTACCACAACATCCAAAGATGGAGCAGAACTAGTAGCTTTAGCAAAGAAACATAAGCGGATTCTCATGGTGGATCATACGTTTGTCTTCAATCGCTCTGTGCAAGCTCTTAAAGCTGCAATCGATGCAGGGAGCCTAGGGAAACTACTTTATGCGCATGGTCAATACAATGCGCTTGGCCCAATCCGTTACGATGTATCCGCAATGTGGGATTTGCCACACTTGATCTATGTGGCTCAATACTTGTTCGGTGCACAAGCAAAACGAGTGTCTGCGGTTGGGAAATCCTACTATCAGAAGGATAAAGAAGACGTTGTTTTCCTGACGATGGAATTTCCAAATAAAATTCTCTTTAATCTCTCGTGCTCCTGGATTGATCCAGTTAAAGTTCGAAAGCTGACATTAGTTGGTGATAAGAAAATGGCATCTTTCGACGACATGCTGTCGGAGAAACTTACTTTTTTTGACAAGGGTGTGCAAACGCAAACGGATCCAAATTTTGCAAAGTTACAGTTAGTCGTACGCAATGGCGATATCACCACTCCATACATTCCTCCCAATGAGCCGTTAAAGGATGCAGTTCTCTGCTTTCTCTCTGCATTAGAATCCAGAAAACTTGAACAGTCTACTGCTTTGGATGGTGTCAAATTAGTTAGAGTCCTAGAAGCTGCACAAGAATCGTTATCACATTCTGGGGCTAGTATCGAAATATAACCATATGGACTCAGTAATTTATCAAAACGTTGTGATCGGAAAGGGAGCCGTTCTTGAAGAGGGAGTAGTGATCGGGCGGCCACCGCATGGCAAAAAAGATGGGGAACTACCAACCATCATTGGAGAAAATGCAGTCATTCGAGCCTACACCATTATTTGTGCAGGTGTAACAATTGGCAACAATTTCCAAACCGGACCGCATGTGTTTATTCGTGAACAAAACACAATTGGAGACAATGTCTGTATTTGGGCGAATGCTGTAATCAACTATGACAACCATATAGGTAATGATGTTCGACTCCATGTTGGATCATTTATTGAGAAGACCAAAATTGGCAATCATGTCTTTTTCGGTCCACATGCCGTGTGTACGGATGATCCACACCCGGTAATGCCTCCTGATTATTCTCAATGTTGGAAGGGTGCAACGATTGGTGACGGAGCGATCATTGGCGCAAACAGCACAATCTTGCCACATGTCACTATTGGGAATGGCGCTGTTATTGGAGCTGGTAGCGTGGTTACTAAACCTATCCCTGAATTTACTGTGGCAGTGGGTAACCCTGCAAAAGTGATGAAGTTTGTAGAAGAAATTGTCTGCTCACGTTGTGGAAAGAAACATAAACCATATGAACACTACAGGAGTACCTATGCAAATGATTCCATTCGTTGATTTAAAGGCACAGTACCAAACCATAAAGAAAGACATGGATCAGGCTATTCTTGATCTAGTAGGATCAACTCAATTTATACTTGGCAGTGATGTGGCAGCTTTCGAACAAGAATTCTCAGCTTATTGCTCAGTGAAGCATACCGTTGCCGTCTCATCTGGAACTGAAGCGCTTATATTAGCGTTGCGGGCACTGGAAATTGGACCAGGTGACGAAGTGATTGTCCCTGCAAACACCTTCATTGCAACTGCTCTGGCTGTATCGTATGTAGGAGCAAAACCAGTTTTAGTAGATGCGGATGATCAAAACTACAACATGGATCCAGAACATGTAGTCCGTGCCATTACATCTCAGACAAAAGCAATCATGCCAGTCCATTTATATGGTCAGCCAGCAGATATGACACCTCTGCTTAAAATTGCAAAAGAACACAAGCTGTACGTCATTGAGGATGCATGTCAAGCTCATGGGGCTGAGTACAAAGGTAAACGAGTTGGAGGAATCGGAGATATTGCTGCATTTAGCTTTTATCCCGGAAAGAACTTGGGAGCCTATGGGGACGGTGGTGCGGTCACGACCAACAACAAGAAACTGTTTGACCGGGTTACACTTTTGCACAATTATGGCCAGAAGGTAAAGTACCATCACGAAGTCAAAGGAACGAACAGCAGACTCGATACAATCCAGGCAGCAGTCTTACGTGTAAAGTTACCACATCTTGATGCTTGGAACTCCAAACGACAAGAAATTGCACAGCAGTATGCTCAAGGGTTGGCAAACCTTCCGATCACTCTTCCGGCCATCGATAAAAATCGCACCCATGTGTTTCATATTTATGCGATTATGACGACCAAACGCGACAAGCTGCAACAACACCTCCATGAAAAAGGGATTAGCGCTCAGATCCATTATCCAGTCCCAATTCATTTACAAAAGGCGTACGCAGAGCTACAGCACGGCAAAGGGGACTTTCCGGTGAGTGAATATCTGGCCAGCCATGAATTAAGTTTACCAATGTATGCAGAAATGACAGAAAAGCAGGTTCACACTGTGATTGAAGGGATTCGTTCATTCTTTTCAGCAAATGCGTAACGCTGTCACCCAACTATCAACTCGTTATGCGTGATCAACAGAGTATTACTGCCTGTATCGTGACTCATAATGATGGCCATCAAATCGAGAAGTGCCTGAAAAGTATCGTTAAAGTCTGTGATGAAATTCTCCTCACGCACGACGGTCCATGTTCGGATAATACCCTTATAATCGCTAAAAAATATGGCTGTGTGATCACACAGGCCAAGGCTTTAGGATTTGCAGAGCCACATCGTGCGACGCAATTTAAAAAGGCCAAAGGGGCTTGGATCCTTGTGATTGACCCCGATGAGTATCTTTCCGATGAACTACAAAAGAATTTGAAAAGACTGGTGAAGTCTGATGCAGCGGATGCATATTTCTTCTTATGGAGATTTTGGGATGGCAAACGCAATATCACCAAGAAGTGGCCACATCGAATTGGCGTGGTGAAGAAGACTTGCATGCGATATCTAGGCATTCAGCATACGGATTGGACTCCCAGAGGACGATTGAAGCTGGTTGACTATGAGTTGTGCCACCGGCCGACGTACGATAACAATACTTGGAAAACATTCACAACTAAACATACGAAGTGGCTCTCAATTCATGCAAAGCAAATCTTAACTCCAGTAGATCAGATTCCACAGTTTCAGTGGAATAGTACGCTGCTTCCAAAGCATCTCGAGTGGATTAAGCGCTATGACCTGTGGATTGCGCCGTTTATCTTTATTTACTTTATAGCTGGCGCTTTGATACTATCCTTTAGAACTGAAGGATTTAGACTTTGGAAATGGGCGTTTTTTCAAGCATTCTATTACTTTCTATTGTGTTTTGAAGTGAGTCGTTTAAAGCGGTCTTAGCAAAAAGTTTCTTATCGTGTGAGTCGATAAACAGCCACAACACCATGATTGGTCTGTACCTTTTCGAGCAGCTCCTTTTTAGTTGCTCCAAACTGTGTTGTTTCCCAATTTGTAGAAACTAACGGGTCTTTGGTACCCTCCTCTTGAATGTAGTAGAGGACTTGAGCTTTTTCATAGGACTGTTCAAATACTGGTTGGTATCCTGCCTTTTCTAGCAAAAAACGATATTCATATCCGATACCAGTTAGCCTGTCTGAACTATCTTTAAAAATCGTAAAGGAAGTTGGCTGAGTTGAATCAATATCTGCCCTGATTCGATCTACAACAAACTGAATATTTTCCTGCGTTCGAAAGATTTCAGGAAAACGAAGATTCCTCCATTGCGATAACGTAAGGAGGAGGATCACCACTACAATTAGAAAACGCGGTCGAACTTGTGACGCAACGGCAGCAGTCCACAATAAAAACAGTGTCATCGGTATCAACAGGTAGTAATCATATAAATATCCACTATATAAAAGAAGCATGATGATACTTCCAAGCGCTGAAAGCGACAGAGTAAAGATAGTTACGTTAGCAAAAAGTGAACTTCTCTTAATTCGCATTCCAATTCCGAGAAGGCCTAATAAAACGATCGAAAGCAATTTGTTTTGAAGAGTGAAACTTACGATACGATCAAGTTTTTCAATGAAGGATAAATGCGGATGATTGGCTGCAATACCTTTTCCTGCAGCTGAATCCAACAAATACTGGAGGAAGGCCTTGGATGTAATAAAGTGATGACTGATGTCAAACACAATCAACGGACTGATCATCACGATGATTCCTGTTGCAAACAGCACAGCCGCGATAATCTTGCGCTGAAAAGTACCTCGTGTCTGATATAGCAACAACAGCCCAACGGCAGGTAGAAGCAGTAGTGCACTGAAGTGAACATGAAAGAATAATCCAAAGACTAAACCAGCAATAAAAAACCATCGATACTGCTGTCGTTTGATTGCTTCCAAATACACTCCAAAAAAAAGAACAGTGACAAGCGGCATCATGGGTTGATTTGTCGCTGTTCGACTTGCAACTACAAGTGCAGGGTGAGTACTAGCAAGTAGAGCAAAAAGAATTCCTGCAAATGCAGAAAGGTGTCGGCGAAGCACAAGATATCCAACTACAACCGTGAAAACGCCCATCAAGATAAACGTGAGAACCATCATCGGCGGGTGCAACCCAAACAGTAGGTACACGACAGCGATACCGTAAAAGTAGAGGGGGGCTAAATAGAAGCCTCCAACACTAGCTTGAGGACCAAGCAGGGTTAGATCACCGCGCATGATTCGGAGTGCAAAGAGTGAGTCTCTGCCAAAATCGCTATCAAATGCAATCGAATTTGCAAAGTTCTGAGATCTAAAATATAGGGCAGCGATAGTAAACAGCAGTACAAGGAAAATATCTCTGCGTTGCACCTTCGAAAGTATGTCTCTAAATATTCTCATACAAATCTTTGTGATCTAGATACCATTCCACAAACTGATTCAGCCCTCTTTCAAGAGAAAAATTAGGCTGATATCCTAAACGACGTTGTGATTTTGTTAAATCCGCCCATGTTCGATCCACATCCCCGACGCGTTTTGGAGTGATGTTAAGAATAGCCTCTTTTCCTAAAAGTCTTGACAGAGTATTGATAAAAGTTTGAAGCGAGCTCGGCTGATTATTTCCTAAGTTGTATATTTCAAATGAATCTTGAACATCGATTGCTGCGATGAGTCCAGCAATAACATCATCCACATAGGTGTAATCGCGTTGTGTATCCGTAGATCCAAAAACTGAAATCGGTTTGCCTTGATCGATTGCACGGGTAAAAAGAACGGGTGCCATATCCGGCCTTCCTGAAGGACCGTACACTGTAAAGAAACGAAACAACTGCAGTGGTAAACCATAAACTCGATGATAGGTTTTACAGACGACTTCCATTGCACGTTTACTACCTGCGTAGGGTGACACTTGATTTTCAACTCGGTCAGATTCTTTAAAGGGAACTTTAGTATTACTTCCATACACGGAGGAACTGGAAGCTATTAGAACTTTGCTCACATTAAATTTACTTGCTGCATGTAACACATGTTGGGTTCCGAGAATATTTGTTTGGAGGTACTCTAATGGATGTTCGACACTGTTACGGACACCAGCTTTAGCCGCTAAATGAAAAATAATGTCAGGATGCAATTTCGAAACCGCTTGAAGCACTGCGGCCGTATCGCAGATATCTGCTCGTATGCACTCGTGCAATCCCTTGTGTTGTAACAAGGAAAGGTTATACTCCTTTAGCATTACAGGGTAATAGGGATCAAAGTTATCCAGAATTGAGACGGAGTGACCCAACTCAATCAACGCTGATGATAGATGAGAGCCGATAAAACCAGCTCCTCCTGTAACCATGATACGCATGATGTGAGTGATCATATCATTAATTAGATTGACGATGCACAGTGTTATGAAGCAGAAGTCTATTACTGTCTCAGTGATCATTCCGGCATACAACGAAGCTGGAAATCTCCCGGTTTTGATCCCGCTGGTTGTGAGTGAATTAAAGAAGTCATTACGAAAAAACGAAACCTACGAGCTATTAGTGATCGATGATGGGAGTATTGATGAAACGCCCAAACAGTTGAAAACGTTGCAACAAAAGTATAAAGAATTGTATTCGATCAGATTTTCACGAAACTTTGGCCATCAGTCTGCATTAATGGCTGGACTTGAACTCGCAGTTGGAGAATGTGTGATAAGTATGGATGCAGATTTACAACATCCTCCTAAGTTGCTTAGTACTCTGCTATTGCACTGGCGAAAAGGGAAAAAAGTAGTCTATACGGTGCGGCGAGATCCGGATTCAGCATCGATCCTCAAACGGTTTTCCTCAAGGTTCTTTTATATAGTCTTTCGATTCTTATCAGGAGTGAGTTTAGATCCTGGTGTTGCAGATTTTAGGCTCCTTGATCGAAAAGTTGTAGATGTGGTAAAGACAATGAGTGAGTCAACAATGTTTTTACGAGGAATCATTGCGTGGGCAGGATTTGATTCTGTTGCAGTGCCCTACATAGCTTCCAAAAGATTTAGAGGAACATCACAATATACCATCATAAAGATGTTAAAACTTGCCGTAGGTGGAATCACATCCTTTAGTGTGCGTCCACTGTATATGATGGTAGTTTGTGGAATTTTGTTATCTGTAGTTTCAGGAATGTATGGAGTCTACGCAGTAATCATGTTTTTGCTGTATGGAAAGTTTGTTTTGCCCGGCTGGGCTTCAATCATTTCTAGTGTCTTATTTATTGGTGGCGTACAACTGATCTTGCTGGGAGTTGTGGGCATCTACATTGGTAATATCTATATCGAAACTAAGAGGCGTCCGCGATATATCATTGATAGCATCAATGCAAAGAAGGTAAAGTGAATGTATGTCTATTTTATTTGTGGGAATCTACGCTGTATTAAGTTCCATTGGCCTAGCGTTACTGCGACGTGAGTTTAGTGCTGTTGCCGGACAATCAATCTTAACTGTGCTTTTTCATCCATGGTTTTGGATGGGAGGATTTTTGTATGGGATAGGGTTTCTTATGTGGCTCTTTTTACTGTCCAAAAACGACCTCTCCTTTATCTTCCCCATCGCAGCAGGAAGTCTAGTAGTATCGACTATGCTCCTTGGGTCATTTTTTCTAAAAGAAACTATCCCACCAGTGCGTCTAGTTGCCGCTGGGTTTATCTTAATTGGAATCGTTTTGGCAAACCTGAAGAAATAATTACGACCAACTATCGATAGAGTCGATAGTGCATATTCTCAAAAACTTTTGTTCTAGTTTCTGTAACTTCCATCGGCATTTCTTTGTTTTCAAGAATATAGCTAACCTTTGAATCTCTCCCACACGCTGTGTAACAAACTTCAACCTGAGCATGAAGGACATTAGCAATGCGATGTTGCAACTCCTGAGTATTCGTTTGGATCCCAACAACCGATGTGTGTGAAGGGATGTGTTCAACGACGTCTCGAAGCGCTGGATCACTCACGATCCAATCTTGCTGAACTCCTACAAATTGGGATGTGAGAAAAAAGTAAAAAGGAGACAGAAATCCTAGTACGAGCATCGCTCCTATAATGGCACGTGGCAAGGCTTTCCATTCTTTTGAAAAAGTGAACAGACAAAGCGGAACTATTAAAAACAATGGACGCAATAATTTTGTGAATGCGAGATCATCGGCATCTGCACCGGGAGTTCGCGCAAAGTAGATCCAGAGTGGGAACAGCAAGAGGATTGTGAATAACCAAGGATTGGATAGTTTCTTTTTGAAAAAAGCGAGTGTAATAGTACCGATTCCCAAGAAACCCAGGTATTTCCAAAATTCCAATTTATTAACAGATGCATAGGCAAAACGCGAAGCCGCTGATTCGCTAATCGAAAGATCTAAATAGACGACCCCCCAAGAATGGAGTGGTCGAAGGATAGGAAGGTTTTTCCCTACTGCCCCTGCCAGAATCAGCAAAGTAAAAAATAATCCAATCAGCATATAGAGAACAGTTCGTTGTCTGGATGATAGCAATCGGAACAGATAAAAAACTCCAGTTATAACTCCAAAAACAAGAAACGCTAGACAAAAAGCTCGGTTTATTAACCATAAACTTAGTGTACTAAATATCGCCAGCAGCAAAACGTTTCGAAAAGTTGACAGGCTTGTAGGCGTTTTTTTCAAGAGATTTCGTAATAAGTCCTTTTCGTTTACCAACGACAGTTGAACCAGTAGAGAAAGCACTACAAAGAAGGTAAGACCATGCCAGGTAAGACCAGCGTATTCAAACAGAATTGGAGTATGTAACTGTGGAAATGAGAAACCGCGAAGGACATTGTCACTAAATGAATCGAATAACAAGAGACTGGGCCCCAGGATAAAACCTACTCCGATGAAAACACTACTAGAAAAGTCTGAGACTGAAAAATATTTGGCTAGCAACTTAGAAAGAACGAACGGTGCAGGAATAAACAAACTTAACTTGATAATATCTAGCGATTTTTCAACACTCAAATTCGTTACTGCTTTAAGAGCAATGACTGGAAAGTATAGTCCGACATGATATCCGTCAATCTTGCTACCAATTCGATAGGGCTCCAATAACGGGTAGGTTGGGGCTTCAAAGAATAGTTTGATATTCGCGTGATGATAGTATTCGTCATGTAACCCGTTCTGGTACGTGAGGTTGTAGAGGAAGAAAGACCCCACCAGAGTGACAAAGAGTACCACCATCAAAAACAAGTTTGGTTTTTTGAGTGCAGATACGAGTCTCTTTCCAATCAGAAGATATCCTCCTATACTCAAGGTTATAAACACACAAGTGATTGCTTGAATAACAAATAGTGGTTTTGGAAGTATCCGTAGCAAAACTTCAACGATTATTACGAATGCCGAAACAGAGAGGTAGGGGAAGGCAAAGCGAAAGAGTGAGTTACGGACCCAAGGGAGAAGTAACGATACTCCACCTAGGGCTAAGATTGTAAGGACTGCATAAAATCCGTCTACAACGAAATGGGGGAAGATAACTGAATAATGCGACAGCAGTGCATCCATAGCCAAAGTCTACGACCTAAAGCCGATTATGACAACTAAAGTACAACTACAATCAATCATCTTTCCGATACTGTTTACTTTTGGAGTCATCCTTTTTCTGTTTCGTTCACTTCTTTTTCAATTTGACAGAGCTCTCTTGGATGGCATTGATTATCCATTGTATGCATGGATTCTTCAGACTGGAATTGCCAATGTAGGCAAGTTGTTTTCGCAAGGGCTATTTTTTGGGAATGCGTTTTATCCCTCCATGCAAGCACTACTCTTTTCTGACACTTTTTATCCCCTAAGTTTTCTATTGCTTCCTCTTTCGTTGCTCACGCAGTCTCCATTCATCATCCTCAATACAGGAGTCTTGGTTACATTATTTCTGAATGTAGTTAGTGCCGCTGTACTTACCCGCAATTTCACCTCCAAACGTGGAGCGCATACCCTATTAACACTCATCTTCTCTGTCTCACCCTATTTTTTCACGCAGATCCCTCATTTACAGATGTTGTCATTCTGGCCTAGCTATTTAATGATCCATGTACTGTTCATCGCGAAACGTCCCAGATCATTTCTGGCGGTTGCAATGCTTCTATCGATGCAATGGTATCTATCGGTGTACTTAGGGACGATGGCACTAGTAATAGCAAGTGTCTGGTGGCTTGTTTCCTTTTTCGGCAATAACACTAGACGAGACTTGGTTCGTAACGTACTCTTGTCCGGTTTCGTTTTTCTATTGCTAACTGGACCATTACTCATTGCCTACCGCAATATTCGAAATGTATATCAAGCAACTCCAGATGCAGGAATGTTTGTTGATTATGCTGCGCAACCAACAGATTATTTCTTTAGCAGAGGAGAGCCTACAGTACTTGCGCTGATGTCTCCGTTTAAGCTCTGGAACACACTCAATCATCGCGGAGCTGGAGAACCGGCACGATGGATCGGTTTTGCTGTGCTCTTTCTTGGCACTTGTGGAATTATCATGTGGCGAAAGAGTGAAGATGTAATGACAAAAAAAGCAGGATGGTTTGCGATCATCTTAGCTGTAGTGGGTCTGGTTTTCTCGTTTGGGACGCGTTTGACACTGAATGGAACCTATACGGGATTCCCATTACCATATCTGCTCGTACTAAAAAGTTTCCCAATCCTTAGCTTTTTCCGATCACCCTCACGTTGGTACTTCTTGTTTGTACTGGGATGGTGCGTATTTTCAGCGTTGGGTGTCCAGAGACTATTGAAGACAGCAAAGAGTCGACAGTGGATTATTGCATTGGGAATTGTGTACGCAGCAGAAATGTTTCCTATGCAAATTCCTGTTACGACAATCTCGAAGCCAGATTATGTAGAGTGGCTATCAAACACCTGTAGACCAGGGGACGTAGTACTTAGTCTGCCCATCTTTTCACATTATGGTGCAGGTACAGTTGCCTTGAATCCGTCCCCGACCTCTCAACTAATGATGTGGACGGTTAACAGTCAATGTCGGTTACTAAACGGCTATAGTGGAATACTGCCATCTTCCCTCAAGGAGCTTGATCAGCGAGCTAAACTAAAACTAGATTCCGACTTCGTGAGGATAGCAAGAGAGCGAGGGGTCACGCTTCTTTTGATGCATCAAGTTCCATTAGAGACGGTAGCTAGTTTCTCGACAGTTCCTGACGTACAATTAATAGATCAGGATCACACTTCCAGCCTATGGCGCCTACTCCCAAATCAAAAAAACTAGATGCATCCATTATTATTGTTAACTTTAATGGAAAATCTCTGCTAGGTGCCTGTTTAAAGTCACTTCAAACGCAATCGACTTCCCACACGTTTGAAATCATTGTTGTCGATAATGCGTCAACCGACGGATCCGTAGACTATCTCTTTGCACAGTTTCCCGATGTGATCGTTGTTCAAGAGAATCAAAATTCTGGATTTGGTCGGGCGAATAATTTGGGAGCATCCCGTGCAACTGGAGAGTATCTGATCTTCCTGAATGCTGACACAGAAGTAGAGCCGACATGGTTATTCGAAATGTTAACTGTCGCACAGTCAAACCCGAAAATTGCTGCTGTATCACCCCGAGTGTATTTGTACGCAACAAAAGGAAATCAAAAGAAAGTTCAAAATGCGGGGATCCTGGTGTTTAAGCAGGGATTTGCAACCGATCGGGGTGTCTTTTATCGCAATGGTGTTTCAGACTATGAACTCGATAGTAAATTCTATGATCAACCAACTACACTTCCTGCCTGTTGTGGGGTGAGTTTGCTCGTTAAAACAGACGCTTTTACTAGCATTGGTGGTTTTGATCATGATTATTTTATGTATTACGAAGACGTGGATCTCTCGTTACGGTTACGTCAACGAGGATATCTATGCGAATATGCTCCTAAAGCGATAGTCTGGCATCATCACGGAGCATCCAGCCAGATTGCTTCTCCTTTTTTCATCTTTCATACCGAGCGAAGTAGAATACTATTTGTCGCAAAACACTTTCCTTTAAGCACTCTACTAACAACAGTGTTTTTCTATCTCGGATTCATTTCCGTTGCTTTTGCTCGTGCAGTTTCAATGTTGCTGCAATCAGATTTTTCACAGATGAATCGATGGTTAGAAATAACTAGACTTCGTTGTAGCGTCCTGTTACAAGTAGTCGTGAAGATCCCTCAAATTATCGTGCGTACCCGTACCAAGCCCACATGGATAGCTGCAATGAACTTGTATGAAACATTCCTCTAATATCCATACCATTGCTGTGTATGATCGCTGGTTCTTTAGAATGGGCGGAGGCGAGCGCATGGTGTGTGAGTTACTTCGCAGTTTAAACTCGCAGGGATATGAAGTTACTCTAATCTCACAAATAGAGATTGATATTGAAAAGGCGTCAAGGGAATTTGGAATTGAGCTTCAATTTGTAAAAACGCTCCTAGTCTCAGATATCAATGAAGAACAATTGGGATCGATTTCGAAAGGATATGATCTTTTTATCAACGCCTCTCATCTGGATATCGTTCCTAATCAAGCACAACGAGGTGTAATACTTCCGTTTTTCCCAGCAAAGCAGGCAAACTCGATGAAGGATAAAATTAAGCTGGGTGTAGTTATTCCATTACTGCGAGCCTTGCTTGTTTATCCAAAGAGAATGATTGGATTCACGGGTGATTTCCTACTTTCATCACGATCCATCATCACATTTTCACAGCAGAAACTTTCCCAAGTTGGATTGGTGCTTTCCGTTCCACAGTTTTCGGCTTCTTTTATAGAATCTGTCCAGTTTTTTTGTGGGGATACACAACTATTCCCTACAACCAGAGCAAACGTTGTTCAAAAGAAAATCAGTTATCAGTTTGAAGACCTTGATCTATTACGAGACAACGGAATTCGTATTCAAATCCCAAACGGAGTTTTACATGAGAACGTACGATTGGAGTCAATAGAGATTCCATCACTTCGCTTTAGTCTCTGGAAAATATTTTCAGGACTTTTCCCTGAAGCCTCCGTTCGACTAACTGGTGGAGCAAGTTTGAATTTTTTGGATCGTGTCTCTACCTATCAGCAAATCTGGGCAATCTCCTTGTATACGCAACAATGGATTCAAACGTACTGGGGAAAAGAATCAGAGATACTTTTCCCACCGGTTAACGTTCATTCCTTTTCTTCTGCAGCTCACAAGTCAAACAGAATTATTCATATCGGACGATTCTTTTCCGGGGGACACAGTAAAAAACAACTCGAACTAGTGACTGCATTTCGACAGATGGTTGATGAAGGTTTAGCGGATTGGGAACTTCATTTGGTAGGCAAACCTGCAGGAGAATCGATCCATCAAAAATACTTCCAACACATTCAAACATTGGCGCAAGGTTATCCTATTATTTTCCACTCCGATGCTGATACAAAAACACTTCAAAAACTTCTTTCAGAATCAAAGATTTATTGGCATGCGACGGGATATCAAGAGGATCTGACTACACACCCAGAAGCGGCCGAGCATTTCGGAATATCTACCGTAGAAGCAATGGCTTCGGGATGTGTGCCAGTTGTCTATGCAGCGGGAGGTCAGAAAGAAATTGTAGGCAACAACGAGGGACACACATGGACAACAATCGAGGAGCTTAAGAGCATCACAAAAAACCTCATTGAAGATCCAAAGCAACTTGCTACACTATCCTCACAAGCGATGGTCAAGGCTAGGGACTACGACACGGCGCAATTTGAAGTAAGATTAAATGATCTAGTGAATAAATTATGAAAAATCCAGTGCGTAATTTCTTTCTTCGTCACTGGTTATTCTGGATTACACTCCTAGGATTCACATTGCTCCTAGCAAGGAACCCATTCTCCGAGCGCACTCTGATCGCGAACTTCGAACCGTATCCTGACTCTTTTCACTATATTTTGCCTGCACGAAATCTGCTGATGGGGAAGGGGTTTTCCATGGATCGTCTGGGAAAAATTGTTCCTGGTGTTCCACCTTTTTACTCCCTCGTATTCGTTCCATTCTTTGCGATACTCAATGATCCGAGAATGGTATACGTAGCCAACGTGCTCCTTTCATTGTTGTCCTTGGTTATCTTCTATGCGCTAGTCCGAAAATTCTTTTCGGCAGGAATACTCCAACTATTCTTGTGTCTGCTGTTTGTTACCCATCCAATTTTGGTTTGGTATCCAACCTTAGCGATGGCTGAAAATTTACAGTTACTACTTACTTTGCTTGGACTGTATATGCTCTGTACGCGACCTACCAGTAAAAAGTATTTTCTAGGTGGGGCGCTAACAATTTCATATTACGCAACCAAATTCGCCAGTATTCCAGTCAGTGCAGTATATGGGCTGGTATTTTTTGCAAAGAGCATCGTGCACTCTATTCAAGAAAAGAGTTGGAAACCTGTTGTCCTATTTATTGCAGGCGCCCTTGTGTGTCTGACCCTCTATCTGTCTATGGAGTATTCAATTCGACAGACGACAGAGTTGCATATGATCGCTAATGTATTATTTCCTAAACCTGCACAGATCTCCGGAACTGCCGGTGATGCTCCCGCGGTTCCTGATCAAACATTCTTTTCAGTTGTGTATGTCAAAGACCATGCCCCGCAGTACTTGCGTTGGCTTACTGGTGAATCTCTTCCACTCTTGTGGAAGCAGGAGGTATTACTTCCACGGTATCTAGCTGTCTTAAGTCTGGTGGGAATTGGAATCGGATTTTTTGATAAAAAATATCGACTCTTTTCCCTCACCGCCGTGGGAATGTATGTTGCAACCATTGGCTTCATGAGTATGTTTTATGTTGTTGATGCTCGGTATTTCTACCACGCGATCCCTGTTGCGTTGCTCGGGGTAGGTATTGCAGGAACAAAACTCTATGAACTCGCCAAATCACGCTCGCTGTGGGTGGGAATTGGGATAGCGGGTCTGCTGCTGTTCTATTTGATGACAAACTTTTCCCGGTTAAAATTTCAACTATCCTTAAATCTAAAGTATGCGGAAAGTCCTTGGTACTATGTTTCCGTTCGCAAAGTTGATGCGTATTTGTCAACCCAACAATTTGAAAAAGAGCCAGTGGTAATCTCACCGGTACCTCCATTTTTATTTGATTTTTATGCAAAGTCTCCAATGATCATGCTTCCATTACACAAAGAACAGGAGTTTCGTAATGCTCGCACACAAACTTGGGGAGAGCATGATTATACAAATTTGACTGCAGTGTACACAAAATACTTAAATCAAGGTTATCCCGTGTACTTATCAACCTATGGTTTAGGTAACGAAGGATTCTTGCACCAAGCACGGGCACAAATGGAGAAAGATTTCAGATTGACCCTAGTGATGGATGAATGTTTTAGTTTGTGCAAGGTATACAAAGTCGAACCACTATTAGAAGTATCAACTAAAGATAACTGATTCTATGAGCAAACTATTTTTGACATCCTCTGTTTCTGATGTCGCTTCACATTTGGCAACCAGAGTAGATTTTTCAAATGGACGAGCTCTGGTATTCATTACCACGCCAGTAGAACCGAAAGATGAGGCAAGTGATTTGAGCTGGTTACAAGCAGATCGTCAGTCATTAGTTGATAACGGATTCGAAGTCACTAATTATACAATTACTGGAAAGAACAGAGAGCAATTACTCGAGGAACTTTCAAGTTTTAACTTTATTTATATTTCTGGTGGAAACACCTTTTATTTACTCGTCAAATCCCAGGAATCTGGATTTGATTCAGTAATTCAAGAACTGGTAAATGTTCAAGGGAAAACGTATATCGGAACCAGTGCTGGATCCATCATTGCTGGCCCAAAATGTCCTGATTATCTTTTAGAAATGGAAGAAGTGAATAAAATTCAAAGTAGTGAAGGATACGGATTAGTGAACTTTACGATTCTTCCTCATTGGGGATCGTCGACATTTAAAGAGAAATATTTAGATAAAAGATTAGCTATCGCCTATCGTGACAATCAGGTTCCATTAATCTTACTTACGGACTCTCAATATATCAGTATTGAAGATGGAAATATGGAAATAATCGAAACCCGAACGTAAATATATTTCTCACGCACTGCAGTTTATAAAACGCTATCAATTCTGTTCCGTCAAATTGTTTCTAAATTATAGCTGTCAGTAATGGTTTAATTCTTCCGTTTGAAAAGGGAATCATAGTGTATTATTGTGATCTTAGTCACTTATACCAAGGAGGACACATGCAGTCTCGTTTAAACCCCTACATTAGTTTTAAAGACAACGCGAAGCAAGCGATGGAATTCTATCACTCTGTCTTTGGAGGTAAACTCGTTTCCAATACCTTCAAGGAATATCAAGTTTCTTCAGACCCTGCAGAAGATGACAAAATCATGCATTCGATGTTGGAAGCTGAAAATGGACTGACATTCATGGCGGCAGACACTCCTTTGAGCATGGAATATAAAGCAGGATCAGGTATGAGTATGTCACTGAGTGGTGATAATGAAGAGGAGCTTCGTTCCTACTGGGATAAACTTTCCCAAGGTGGAACAGTGAAAATGCCATTAGAAATGTCTCCTTGGGGAGATACATTTGGGATGTTAACGGATCAATTCGGAATTGACTGGATGGTCAATATAAGTGGGAAAAAGGAGTAATGCATGCAAAAAATAACTCCACACCTTTGGTTTGACACGCAAGCTAAAGAAGCTGCAGAATTTTACGCCACTGCATTTCCTGATTCTAAGATTCATACAGTAAACGTATTGCATAACACTCCTTCTGGTGATGCACATACAGTGTCAATGCAAATTATGGGAGTTGATTTTGCCATGATTAGTGCTGGTCCCTATTTCAAAATCAATCCATCAGTTTCCTTTTTGGTAGGATGCTCAACTAAAGAAGAAGTTCAAGCCATTTGGGACAAAATTTCTGTCGGTGGAATGGCATTGATGGAACTTGGTGCGTATCCCTTTAGTGAATGGTACGGGTGGATCCAAGATAAAAT
>JAGOVC010000062.1 GCA_018060955.1 Candidatus Woesebacteria bacterium
TATTCAACAAAGCATCGCAACCTACATCTTCACAGTGGAAGCGTAGATTGCGTATTCACGATGTCATCTGCGCTTGCCCACCCACGTTGGGCATTATAGATTCCGTACTTCATACTATCCATTCCGTCGACGTGATGGGCATCCGTGTTAATAATAAATTGCACTCCAGCTTTTTTGGCTTCGCGAATCAATGGAGCTGGAAGATCGGTACGATCAGGCCCACTATTAATTTCCATCCAAATACCTTGCTGAGCGCAGAAGGAAAAGATTTCAGTCCAGTCCGCATCAATGCCATCTCTGGATTCGAGAATGCGACCTGTTGGATGCCCCATCCATTTAACTTTTGGATGGGAAAGCGCTTTGAGGATGCGTGCGGTTGCCGTCTTTCGATCCTGACGAAACTGTGAATGCAACGACGCGATGACATAGTCAAGTTCTTGGATGGCCTCGTCTTCTAGCGCCAGATTTCCATCCGGGAGAATATCAATCTCCAGACCTTTATAGACTTTTATGGTTTGTTCTTTGCCCTTAAAGAAACGCGCTACAACTTCATCGATTGACTCGTTGCGCTCTCGAACACACTCCAAGCGCTCGCTGGCTGATAATCCTGTGCGTTTGGGATTATGATCAGAAAATCCGATGTAGGCATAGTTTAATTCTTTTGCCCGCAACAGGAGATCATCGATGGTACTTCGACCGGAATCATGACTGGTGGGGAATGGTAAATTCGTATGGATGTGCAGATCCCCTTTGATCATGGGAAGCGTCACAAGATTCGGCAGTGTTTTGGAAGTTGCCATCACGATTTCTCCACTATCTTCGCGCAGCATCGGTGGGATCCACTCCATTCCTAGCTCTCTATATAGTAGTTCTTCAGTGGCATAGGTGTGGAGGTTCCCGTCTTTCTCAATGCCCCGTTCGGAGAGTGACCATCCTTTTTTGACCGCGATTGTTCGCAACGCAATATTGTGCATTTTGTTTCCAGTGTAGTGCTGCAACATTGAACCCCAAGCTGCAGGGTCGCTTGTTTTACAGTCCACCTGCCAGCCGGTGGCGTGGATGAAAGTAAATTGTTTTGCCCCTCTCCCAATTAAGCGATTAATTCCGGGAAATGTTGCTAGATGATCAAAGACAGTTGCGCTATCGTTCGTGGAAACGGCAATATCGATGTCCCCAACCGTTGGGGATTTTCGGCGCAAACTTCCTAAAGGTTCTGCAGCCAGCACCGCCGGACAGGAGCTAATAAACGCCACCACATCACTTGCGATTTGTTCTGCGATTGGAAGCAGGAGACGTGCTTGTGCCTTCTCCCTTGTATGCTCGATTGCAGATAGGATGCGCGCTTGGGAGACTGCTGAAAAGCCGTCGAGTTTTTCGATGCGTTGTTCTTTTGAAGCACGTTTTACCTCTTCGATTGCCGATTCAGCTGACTGCAAGTTGAGTTGGGTGACCAGTTTTAGTGCAGTTTTTGGACCAATCCCTTGAATAGGCAATAAGGCAAAAAACCCTTGAGGAACCGAATGCAGTAACGTGTCGTAATGCTCGATTTTTCCGTTAGTAAACAATGCGTGTAAGTCTGAGGCGATTGCTTTGCCTACTCCCGGGATGGCATCTAATGCTTCGGCATTTGTCCAGATGTCTTGGACTGGAATGGAATACTGCTCAATACTATTGGCGGCATTTTCAAATGCTTTGATGCGAAAGATATTTTCACCATTGAGAGCGTAAACGGCAGCAACGTTACGAAGCAAGGTGGCTATTTGAGCATTAGAAAAAGTAGCTGCTGGTTTAGGCATAGGAGTTATCCCGTATAATACCCCGACAATGATATCCAGTCGAATAGAATCTCTACCACTATTGTACGGGAGTTTGAACCAGAATTTGAGACCCGCAAAAGCAGCTCGGGCGACAGACTCGGTATTGGTACAGGTACCCATGGTAGGAGAAGGAAACCCGGCCACAGCGATGGCGATTGCACGCCGTCTGGAGTCCAATCAAATACCAGCAGAACTTTCATATCTGACGCTGTCCGGAATTCCGGCGCAAGCGTGGCATCGTCGTATGACACAGTCCTCAGAGCAAAGTGAACAGTATACGCAAACAAGTGAGTCTACTAGAAAAGGACGTTTGGCAGAGATATTTGGAAAGGTATCAAAGCTAGAAATGGAGATTGTACTTTCACGATTCTTTGATTCAAATCCCAATCCAATATTAATAGGTGTGCAGGAAATGCAGTTTCTTTCATACACCGCACCACAACTATTGTCACGATTTAGCAAAACCTTTTTATATATTCCTGATGTGTTTCCCAAGGAAAGTGCAGTGGATATTCTTCAGAGTCTTCCCATCCAAGCACTTGTCTGGAATGAAGAAGCCAGGCGGTATTTGGAAATGAAAGGAGTCAATGCTGTTCTTGTTGAACCCATTCTTCCATTCGCCTTCGCAGATGCAGCTTCTGCACAACACCGAACCTCAACTGATCCGTATGTGTTGATTAAATCTTCAGGTAGTGGGATGCCGAATATACTCGCAAAAGCACTAACAGAATTTCATCGAGAACGAAATATTCCGTTTGAACTATGGCTTCCGGATCGTGTGATAACAAACGATGGTAGTCGACCTCTCCCAACTTCTCTTCAGGATAAAATTACAGCATTCTATACAAATCTATTGCACAATATTCCCAGTCTGGTTATTGCTTACCCTTCAGAAATGGTTCAGGTCTTTTATGCCTTAGCGTTGCACAACATTTTTGTTCCCAATATTAGTCTAAACCCACGAGGAGCTCACGAGCTTGTGAACTTAAACTGGGCTATGAAAAAAGGAGTGATTACTGCACAGCTTGATGATATGAGTAAGTTACCAAAGATTCAGGACAAGATATTACAGGGTCAATTCGACCGAGTGCAACTTGATAGACCGAGAGCGATTTCTTTACGTGAGGTGATCGCACGGGCACGATCCTAGGTAGCACGTGCACCACTTGGACTTTTATTGCGATGCGTTACACTACAACCTATGGCAGCTGATAAATTTACCGCAACCTGGATTTCTCATTCTTCTATTTCTGATTTCTTGAAGTGTCCCCGGGCTTATTATTTAAAGAACATGTATAAGGACCCAAAGACTGGACATAAGATTCAATTGATGTCACCTCCCTTGGCATTAGGTCAAGCCGTCCATGAAGTAATTGAGTCATTATCCATTCTGCCGACTGAACTGCGTTTCAATACTCCTCTGCTTGAAAAATACGAGAAGGTCTGGACAAAGATCTCTGGCAAACGCGGTGGATTTACTTCCGTGGACACGGAACATCGCTACAAAGAACGTGGAGCTCAGATGCTTCGTCGAGTCACCAACAATCCCGGACCGTTGGCAAACAAAGCCGTTAAACTCAAAGAAAAATTACCGAGTTTTTGGTTATCCGAGGATGACAATATTATTCTGTGTGGAAAGATCGACTGGATGGAGTACATCACTAGCGATGACAGTGTACATATCATTGACTTCAAGACCAGTAAAAGTGAAGAAGATGGTCAATCTCTTCAACTTCCGATCTACATTTTGCTTGCATCACGGTTACAAAAACGTCCGGTCACTAAGATTAGTTACTGGTACTTAGATTTTTCGGATTATCTGACAACTAAAGAGCTTCCAGAAACAGTTACTGCTGAACAGGAACTCCTACGGATTGGCAAACAAATTAAGTTAGCCCGCCAGTTAAACAAGTTAGAATGTAAAACGGGAGGTTGCCGACATTGTGCCGAAATGGAACGCATTCTGCAGGGTGAAGGAGAGCTTGTTGGAATGGATGAAACGAATAAAGACATTTATATTCTGCCGTCCGCTCCCGTATCCGAGGATGACAGTGTGATTTTGTAAAGAAAGGGATACCTATGTTGCAGCGAAATCAATTCATAATCCTGTGTACCTGTGCGCTTCTATGTAGTGCCTGCTCTACTCCCAGCTCCTCTCCACAGAATTCAATCATAACTCCTACTGCAACTGTTTCCGCAGTACCCTCACCCATGGTTACCGCTGTGACCGTTGAATCGGAACAACAATTTTTAGAACTCATGATTTTGCATCATCAAGAAGCGGTCGATCAGTCTTTGGTAATCAGTAAGCGTACGACCAGCCCCAAACTCCTGCAGTTCTCTAAAAATGTCGCCGAGTCGCAAAAAAGAGAAATTGTGACGATGCAGAGTTGGCTTGATCGTTGGTATGAAAATACATCCAGTCCATCCGCTACCTATGTGCCGATGATGGATGATATGACAGCGTTATCTACTTTACAGGCAGAACAAACATATATTGCCGGGATGCTGCATCATCATCGTGAAGCGATCGCGATGGCCAAACAAGTCAAACTCAAGCACCCTCGCGCCGAAGTCATTAAGCTTGCCGATGAAATACTACTGATTCAAGGGAAAGAAGTTGAACTCTTATCAAACTGGCTTCAGGAATATAACCCCGGTAGTGCCCAAGAGGAACATGAACTTGGGAGCCATTAAGGTAAGCGGATAGCAATATCTGCACTGCTTGGATCCATGATTTTCTCGGTGCGTATCTTAATGCCAGGCAGGATTGTATTGATCGTTTCCAAGACATCCGAGGCAATGTTTTCATGACGAATTGAAATCGATGCAGAACTTGTAGCAGTGAACTTCTTCTGTTCTACGGGATAGAACTTTTCAGCCAATGTTGCAGAGATCGAGGCGGATTGACTGGCTGATTGCTGCGAAGAAAGTATCTCGATACGTGGGTAGCGAAGCGGAATTGAAGGATTTTCAATGGACTGAATCCAATTGTGAATCGCTTGATAGTTACCCTGTCCTGCTTTGGGGAGTAGGACATATTGTTTGTCGACATGCTGATCATCGGACAGATAATTCTGATCCGTCAACGAGAGCGATGTAATCGGATAGTCTTTGATTGCGGGAGCTTTTGGAATCCATGTTACCCAGTCACTGGCAGAAAAATCCGTATCAATGTGAGATCGTAATGTCGAAACAAAACTTGGTAGTTTTGCAATTTGATTGAGAGAGAATATTTTTTCTACCACTGCGACCATGAGCTTCTTTTGACGATTGGAGCGTGCAAAGTCGGACCCTTCTTCACTACTATGACGGGAGCGAACATATTTGAGCGCGAGTGGGCCGGAAAGGTGCTGCTTCCCTGCTGCAAATCGCAATGCTTCGTAGCGACAAGGAAATTCTTGTGAAAGTTTGGGTAACGTTGACGGATCCAGTGTCCCGGCTGAAATTTCATCCTGCAGTGACGTTGGTGTTGTGGCAGTTTTCTCTATTGGGCTTGCACAATCCAGTCGTTCACGTCCTGAAATAGGATACTCATAATCCACAAATGCGCGATCAACCGTGACATCCACTCCCCCGATCAAATCAATTGCCTGTTCAAACCCAGAAAAGTCTAACACCATGTACCGATCCAGTTGCAAACCAGTGACGGT
>JAGOVC010000063.1 GCA_018060955.1 Candidatus Woesebacteria bacterium
ACTAAAGATGTTGATGGCCGATTATGGTCGTATGCTGTAGGTGGGCACGTTTCCTATGGGGACAGTTATGAAGAAACCGCAATTCGAGAGTTAGAGGAAGAATTAGGGATTCGAGCAACGCTTACCTTTCTACGAAAGGTGAAGTTTAATACTGGTAAAGAATATCAAATGGCCGGTTTGTTTTCGGCAACAATTCCGTCCACAACAGCGTTACGCATAGATCCATTGGAAATAGAGACAACGCAATGGGTGCATATGTCGGAGATTGCAACGTTTATCCACTCGCATTCGTGCACAAACTGGACGGTTGAAGCACTCAAGCAGACAGGTTTTTTGTAGGTTACAATAGAGACTTCGTATGAATCAATCTTCGAACATACCAGCTCATGTCGCTATCATCATGGATGGAAATCGTCGGTGGGCTCGATCCCATGGATGGGAAGCGATACGTGGCCACGAATACGTAGTAGACAATGTGATTGAACCAATCGTGGATCGCTGTATTGAACTTGGAATCTCCTATCTCACATTGTGGGCATTTAGTACAGAGAATTGGGAACGTGATCAGCGCGAGATTGAAGGAATGATGCAACTCTTCCGACGTGCATTCGAAAAGAAGGTTGAAGACCTCCATAAAAAAGAGGTAAAGCTTCAGATCATCGGCGATATTGATCGATTCCCAGATGATATTGCTAAAAATGCGAAGCGTTGGGTAGAGATTTCAAAAGACAACACAAAAATTACAGTGAGCTTTGCGCTAAACTATGGCGGAAGAGATGAACTGTTACACGCAATAAACCTACTACATCAGAAGAATCCATCAGCTTCAACGTTTACGCAAGAAGACCTAGAAGCACATCTTGCGACCGCGGGGATGCCGGATCCCGACCTTATTATTCGGCCAGGTGGTCAGTTTCGATTGTCCGGATTCTTACCTTGGCAATCCGTGTACTCCGAGTTGTACTTCACTGATATTCTCATGCCAGAGTTTCAAGTGAATGAACTCAACGAAGCGCTCCAAGACTATTCAAATCGACAGCGACGGTTTGGAAAGTAGAGACTTCATTACATTTGACACTTAGTTTCCAAAAACGCGTACGTCCACGGCGTTGCCTGTGGAGTATTGGTATTCCCATTGGAATTGGATGACCCTGAATTCCCAGAGTTTGAATTTGAAGAGCCGTTGGTTCCATCCGAGGGGTTACTATTCCCATTTGAATTTCCCGTGTTTCCGGAATTTCCAGTTATTGGAGTTGAGTTTCCTGAAGAACCAGATGGTCCCCCCACATCAGAGGGTGTTGGTTGAGCGGTTGGAGATGGTGATGGAGATTGAGAATTTAGCGACGGGGAGGCAGTTGAGGAAGGAGTCGGAATCGGAGAGGAGGACTGAGATCGGGTATCGCCTTTGTCTACGCGCACCGAGGTAATATTTACAGAATTTCGCTGAGTTGGAATAGACGAATCATTATTGTAGGGTTTTCCAGTATAGCGAATGCTGAATTGTGCTTCACCGGATCGTGACTGCGAGATTAAGCTTTGCACTTGGAATGTGCGGTACAGCTTTCCTTGATCGACATACTCTCCAGCAGGAAGGTAAACGGTGTTTTTGGGAGCAAGGTCAAAACGAGCGCTTTCTCTGCCTTGGCAGGTAGATCCAAAAGCCGATGATTGAGTACATCCATCCCCGCTATGACCTTCATATCCTCGCACTGACACAGTTGCCGTTCCACTCATACAGCTTGGTAAACTAAAGACAATCTCTTGAATAGGATTCGAATCGGTAACGGATAGATTTATAGCCTGTTCAACCGAACAGTTGCTTTGAGCCAAGCTGGTGTGTGGATAGACAAGTTGGTGGGCAACGTCTGCAAGCATCCCTAAGAACACGAGTGAAGTAAGAATCGCTGCGGGTAGATAGCGATTTTTTTTAGTTGGTTGTTGTCTTTGACTACTGCGCGGTAGGGGTTTGGATTTTTTAAGTTTTTTAGCCATTCAAAAAATTGTAGGGTATTTTGACTCAAGATAGTGTAAGAATTCTTCGCTTGATTGTATGAAAAATGTTTTTCATACTGATCCAATGCAAAATAAGATTAATGGTTTTTCTCTCATTGAATTTGTGCTTGTTACGTCGATTCTGGGAATTCTCTTCCTGATCCTTCTCTTTTATGTTCCTAAGTACACGTCGCAAGCTAAAGACTCACGCGCAAAAGCACATTTGGGAAAGGTAAGAACTGTCCTTGAAGATTATTACAATGATAACAAAGCGTATCCAACATTTCAGACGATGAGTAGCTGTGAAGGGGAAGAACTTTCCCCCTATCTGGATAAAATGGTGTGTGAAGAGCAAAACAAACCCTATGCCTATGTCGTTTCTGACAATGGACAGTGCTATGCCATTTTCACCTCACTTCGAAATTCCACAGATCAAGAGATCGGAAAACTAGGATGTGAGTCTGGCTGTGGGCCAGGAAATATGTTCAACTTCGGAGTTTCCAACGTTTCGATCCACTAATCCAAACGTACAAATTTACAGAATATCAACGCGTAGGATGAGTTCCACCAATTGTGCTAAGAAATAGGAACAGAAGAGAAGTAGGAAACCGACAATAGCGTTCGTAATGCGTTGTTTCCCAGCTTCTTGGCTTTTGGGATTTGCGGCTCCGGTGAGCATTTCAAAGCCTCCCCACATTATCATGATAAACAGAATTAGACCCGCAAACGTAAATAGGTAGGGTAACAGTCGGGAGATAATCCCTCTTGGTGTTGTCAGATCAGATGTCGGTTGCCCTTCAAATATTGAACTATTTAAGTTGTCAAAAAGGGCAGTGGTGTTTTCACAAACTCCTCTGGGAAAGGCACAGTCGCCAAGACCGCAACCTTGGGTACTCCCACTGGTGCAATAGCTTGTGCCTCTTGAATTGATATACACGCCTGCATATCCATTTTGTCGACAGAGCGCCTCTGCTTGACTACGTAGCATTAATTGGTCGACGTTGAGGTTGATTTGTTGACCCATACTGATCTGTCGTGCGTGTTGCTTTTGTTCTTGACTACACAGGACATCCGCTCCGTTTTCTTTCATGCATGTTTCTGTAACACTGCCATTCCCTAAGAGCTGACACGAATCAGGAGCCAGGGTAAGTTGTGCTTGATTTGGTGTAGAAAGACATTGGGTGTTTGTGGCATCAGTCCATCCACAGCAACGAGCGTTTATTCCGCCAGCGGGGTCGGTCAGAGAAATGTTCGGGCAAGTAGAAGGGCAATTATAGTTATCTCTGGCATGTGTCCACTTTGTTCCACAAGTTACCGTACTTCCTGGTGGGGCTAAGGGAATAAAAGCAGATGAACATGCCCATTCGCGTCCAGGACGCTGTTGTGGAGTTTGAGTTAGTCCTAATGGTGCAAATGCATCCACCCAGGTTGAGTTTCTACAGACGTAACACAGATTGTCAGTACCCCAACAAGCGGTTCCATCGGCATACGTAGCGAGTCCATTTTCGCATAACGGTCCACAGACTGCCTGTGCCCTAGAAGGAAAGAAAATTCCAATTCCAAAAAACAACACCAGAATATTAACAGAGATGTTGAAGATTTTTCGCGCCATCTTCTTAGTGTAGAAGATTTTCTTAGAATGGTCCAATAGTGAGGGTTACAAGATGTCGACGCGTAAAATGAGCTCGACAAGTTGGGCTAAGAAGTAGGAACAGAACAGAAGCATAAATCCGATGATCGAGTTCATGATTCTATTTTTGCCGGCTTCCTGACTCTTAGGGTTTGCAGCACCTGTAAGCATTTCCATTCCGCCCCAAATGATCATGATAAACAGAATTAGACCTGCGAAGGTGAAAATATACGGGAGTAATTCAGAAATGATTCCACGAGGAGATTGAAAGGAAGCGACCTTGGCAGGATCGACTCCTTGGAATATGTCATTGTTCAGATCTTGAATGAATTGAGCGTTGGGTTCTACCATAGAAATTCTATGTCCCAAATCCTGGGATTTGAAGGAGTTTCACTCCAATAAACTGAAGAATGATCACCGAAAAGATAATGAATAAAATTCCCATAATTGCAGATGTCACCATCTCTTGACCTTCTTGAACCCGTTTTGGATCTCCAGAGGATGTTGTCAGTAAAAACGCACCATACAGAATAACCAGTAATACGATTCCACCAGCAAGTCCTAATATGATTCGCAAGAATGATTGAATCATACCAGTGGGAGAAGTTTGAACACAGCCAAATGCTGTCCACAGGGCTGTGGGAGCTGCAGTATCACTAGCGAGGCCATCCGCGATATCGTTTTGAGCAGCATTAGAACCATAACACGCTAAACATTTATCTCGGTCAGCAGGATCTGCCTGTCTACAAAGAGAAAATGCAACGCTTTGGGGGTTACCACTATCTGGGTTGGGATCTGAGAATTCAGGATCATCGATTGGAAGACTTGCATTTAGATTGACGGGTAATCCGCAGTGCTCGGAACTACAGGCAATAACATCATTAGACTCTTGGGAAACGACACAAGTGCGATAGGTTCCCGCATCGACTTGTAGGTCGTCAAATCCACGATACACAGCCGAATGCTGGCTATCTACAGTGAAGGATGCGCTTCGTGAAAGTACATCTGCAGTGTTTACTGAAGTGAATATCACATTATATCCCTTTTCAGGGATCAAATTTGTTGTATCTACAGTGATGGGGACGGCGTAGCCACCTGCTGCTCGTCGCACAGGGTTAGGAGCGGTTATTCCACAGGCTTCAGTGAAATAAGTGGGGGTCAGTACTGATTCTTGACTGCACAAAAAGCTATTTGACCACAGTCTAAATCTAATCTCATAGAGTCGACTTTGGGAATCTGCATAGGAATTGGTAAACTCGCTGAGTTCGGAACTGGGGACACTCCCAACATAATAGGTTGATCCATTGGAGGTGATAAAAGAACCTCCGGCCGCGTCAAGTGTCGTACCGTATACACATCGATCACCACTAGTGAGTCCTCCGGTTGCAGCATCGAAACAGTAGGGAATGGTTACACGTTCATTGGCATCGCAGCTGATTTCATACCCCACATATAGAGTAGAGGGGGAAAATGAAGTCAGAGACGCTTGTTGGAGCGTGGTTATTCGTTGTGTAAGCTGAGGATCTCTGGCAAAAATAGCATTACAACTTCTAACCGTGCACGTTGCCTGAGCTTGGGGTGCAAAAAGAGTCGCCGTTAGTATAAACGCGCAGATGATTTGGAAAACTGTGATTGCCCTGAGCAGGACGTTCATACGTACTAATTTTACCATGAAGCGTGAAAAACTAGCGGGGAAGATCAATTTTGACTTGGAATTATAGATTGTTCTCATATCTTGAGGACATTTCCCACTATCTTCGGGTGTGCGAACGGTAGGATTTTCGATAGAATAGAGAGATGTTCCATCGGATCAAGCGAGTCTTAATTGTTATCTTTTT
>JAGOVC010000010.1 GCA_018060955.1 Candidatus Woesebacteria bacterium
AGTTGAGGATATACGGTTGACCATCAATCACGTAGTTCATGCGGACTGGTGCCAATTTGATGGTAATTCCCCGCTCTTTTTCGATGGGATTACTATCCATCATGCGTTCTTCCATGTCACGTTCCGCAATGGTATTGGTTTTGCGCAGCAATTGATCGGTCAGAGTTGTTTTTCCGTGATCAATGTGAGCAATGATGGAAAAGTTACGAATAAAATTCTTCATGAACAGTCTATTGTACCAGAGAACATGTCCCCTGCTGGTGGCAAGATCAAGTCCATGGTGGGAATCAAATCACAAAAAAGAGGTAGCAATGTAGTGTAAGATTACTGTATATGCCTGAACATGTATTCCATCGATTAAAAGAACAAGTTTCTATTGTAGCTTCAAACTTTCGTGAGAAGTTGAATCGCATAGCTACTCCTCCAAGAGAACAGACTCCCAATGTTAAAGCAGAAATTTTTTCCATAGGGGTCGGCTTACTCCTGCAGGAGAAGCGATGCGCGCACGCTTACTAGTTCAAGAATCTCAGCCACTTCTGTCTGGAACCCCTGAAAAAGCCGAAGCTTCGATATTGTTCATGCTTCAAAACTTACGCGACGGTAAGTTAATCGGAGCTGGAGATCTTACAGTAGAACAAAATCGGGGTGATTCTCAGAAGCGGAAAAATAGATATCCAACCATTTATGCTGCCGAGTACAATACAATTCACAATTTATTATTAACGGCGATTGGTTCAAACGATCAACCACGATATTTAACGATGCTTGACACACTTTATCCTCCAGAAAAAAGAATTACCGAGGACCCACGTTCACTTGCAAAAACAGAGCCCGCTCAGCCAGAATCTCCTTTGGATATACGCCAACAAGCTACTGCCGAGGCGCCAATTCAAATTAAAGCTACTGAAAAAATGGATCCAGTGCGACAGGAAGCTGTCAAAAAAAGAATTCTGGATATAATTGATGGCTTAGAAGGACTCAATAAAGCAAATACTACTCCTGCAGAAGATGACATTCTAACTAGTTTGATCCAAGGTCTTAATAGTGTTAATGTAGATAACTTACCTGCAAAAACAACAGAAGATATTACTGTGATAGGGTCAAGCTTCGATGCTGATTTAGATAAGAATAGAAGGTCATTACGCTCAATTGCATCGGAACTCGTCCCTAGAATTAATACTCGCTTAGGTGATGTGGGAAAAGCCAGAATTAAAGATATCCAAACCGAGTATAAACTTAATGAATATGCAGTAATCGAACTTACTGTTTACCTCATGTAGTCTGATTGAGAAGTTAATTCCTAAACTTCTTCCCCTTCCGCGACACTGATCACTTCAGTGGTCTTAGAGAGTTTTGTTAGGGCTTCACGTAGTTTCCCATGGATCGAGGCAACAATAGAGAGTTGTTCTACGGTAAAAATGAGACAGAAGAACAAGTACACAAGCAGTCCAATTGCACTCGCAACCCCCGTTAGCGCAAGCAAACCCAACGTACGCGTTGTGTCGAATACCAACTGATCGAGGATTTTCATGGGAATATATAGCGATACAGCCATACATGCTGAAGCCACGATAATCTTACTTTGCGGATAAAAGAATTCTTTCCAAGAGAAGACATGTAGACGTTTAAACAGCACGATCAATAGGATGAAAAGCTCCGTAAACGCCGCAACACTACTCCCAATCGGAACAGCTAATACTCCCCATCCAAATACATTCGCACCCAACCACATGGTGAGAACATTCAACACCATCGAGAAGAAAGCAATTAAGAACGGAGTCCATGTTTCTTTAAGGGCGTAGTAGGCGCGAAGCACCACATGGATCATGGCGGTAGCCGCAATAGAAATTGAAAATAGCGCCACCATTCGTCCAATCAAAACCGTGTCTTCCCAAGGTAGACCTTTGGCTCCATACCCTAACCGAACAATAGGGATACGCAACACCAACAAGAGTGCTCCTGCGGGAAACATAAAAAAGGCAATTTGATGGAGGGTTTTGACCAGCAGTTTTGAAAAACCAACAACGTCTTTTTCTTTCGCTTCTGATGAAAGGAATGGTAACGCTGCTTGGGCAATTGAGACACCAAAAAAGCGGATAGGTGCCGCAGTCAAACGCGTTGAATACTCCACGATTCGGATTAATGTACTTCCAAACGAGGTTGCGATAAAGATTTGAAAAAAGTCTTCAATTGAATTCGTCGTTTGCGTTGCTCCTCTAGGCAACATGAGTTTCATCACCTCTTTGACATTGGGATCCTTAAAAGATAAATACGGTTTGTAGCGAAAACCATATTTTAATGCAAACGGTAGCTGCACAAAGAGATGACCTAGGGCACCGATAAAAACACCCACGGCTGCTCCATAGATTCCAATGATGGGAGACAGAAAATAGGTCCCTAAAATAATTCACAGGTTATAAAATAAGGGGGAAAGTGCAGGCAATATAAACCGTCGATTGGATTGTAAAATCCCAGACATGAAATTACTTATCAAAAATAAGAATTGCGCTCCCAACATGATCCGCATCAGAGAGGCTGATAGGTCAATTTGAGCTGGAGTAAAGTGATCACCCGTTAATAACGAAATAATCGGTTTTGCCGCCACCCCTACAATAAGAGCAACAACGATATACGCTAAACTCACAATTGTAATCAGACTTCCTAGAAGACGTTCACGCTCTTCTTTGTTATCCATTACTCGTGAATACACGGGAATAAAAGTTGCTGATAACATCCCGATGACAAGGATTTGATACAAAAAGTCAGGGACTCGAAACGCGGCTAAAAAGGCATCAATGAGCTGTTTTCCTTCTGTGCCGATAAAGACAGACTCCTGAACTCTGCCTTTAATGATTCCCAAGAAGGCTGACGCAAAGGATAGAGCCCCAATTAAAGAAGCTGCAGACATGATCGACGTTTGCTGGGAGGAGAGGATTGAAGTTCCTTTTTTTAGTAGCGACACCATCAGAACTAAAGCATACTGGAAACATTTTTAGGTTCAAGCAGATCTTGATAGAGAATAAACCACTATTTTCCAGACTAAGAAGACATGTTATACTATCGGTTCGAATCAACATAGAAGAAACAAAAAGTATGCCTATTACCAAATCCGCACTCAAAGCATTACGTCAATCCGATCGCCGAACCGAAACGAATCGACCCATTCGTTCTCGAGTTAAAACCTCAATTGACAAGTTAAATGAGACAAAAACACCTGATGCCTTAAGTACTGCCTTTTCGGCAATTGATAAGGCCTTAAAGCGCAATCTTTTACATCGGAATAAGGCTGCTCGGTTAAAATCCAAGTTGTCCAAGGTGCTTTCCTCCAAATAAGCAACTGTTCTTTTTCTAGCCTGTTTAGCCCAACAATCTCCGTTTTTTACTTGTACCTAGAGCCAGAAATCTGCTACTGTGGATGCTGTAGCGATTATTTTTATGGCAGGTGCACACAAATCCGTTGTTCCATCGATCAATTTGATTCCAAAGGATCCATTTTTTGATACCCTTCCAGGGAAACTCATGATTTGGGCAACCCAAATCGGACGGTATATTATCGTGTTTACAGAACTCATCGTCATTTTTAGTTTCGCCAGCAGATTCAAGCTAGATCGGGATCTTACGGATCTGACTGCACGAGTGACACAAAAGAAAGCCGTAGTGGAATCGTATAGAGAAGTGGAAACGCAAACTCGGCTTGTTCAACGTAAACTCGAGCTAACCCAAAGTTTACTCGATGAATCCAAAGCCATTGATCACGTTAATCTCCTTACTCCACGTATTCCCCCTGCCGTTTCCCTCACACAGCTTACCTATGGAGAATCTAAAATCCTTCTCCTTGGAGATGCTGCCAATTCGAATGCTTTTGGACAGTTAGTATTATCACTCCAACAGGAACCAGCATTCAAAAGTTTAAGTGTCGACAGAGTGTCATCGGGTGAATCCGGAGATATTGGGATTAGTTTCTCTTTGACGATCCAACTTCATGAAGAAGAGAAAGCTGTGGAAACTACAGAAACCACACCATCAACATCTACTCCAATTACGGAGAAAGGTGAGTTTTAACGTATGGCAATTCGTCGTCCACCACTATCGAACATTCTTGTCCAAATGGAGCTTAACCGTTTCTATGAGAATCCCATTACGCAAGTATCATTGTCCTTAGTGTTCTCGGTTCTCTGTATTGCCTTTTTTGCCCTGTTTGCGATTCGTCCCACGTTATTGACCATGGCTGGACTGATCAAAGAGATTGAAGAGAAAACGCAAATTGATCAAAAACTGACAACGAAAATTACAAACCTGCAGCGCGCACAACAAGAGCTCATTAGTAAAGAATCAACGTTGTCTCTGCTCGATGTGGCTATTCCTTCGACCCCCTACTATTCACAGTTGCTTACAGTCTTTGAGAAGCTGGCATCCGAACAAAACGTAATTTTCAATTCAGCATCTGCTCAAAAAGTCCCGTTAGAAGAACAGGTTGTCGTGGGAATTGAAGGTAAAAACACCATTAAATTAGAAAGTATTCCTCTTACGTTGACCTTTAAAGGCCCCTACGAGCAACTAGTCGCGCTTCTCGCCCAGTTGCAAAACACGAAACGACTCATTTCCGTTGATCGATTTGATATCAGTCCAGAGCAAACGGATGATGAAAGCACTGGACAATTATTGCTTACTGTATCCGTCCGCGCATTCACATTCACTAAAAAATAACTTATGAAACGCAAAGTCACCATTCGATCATTACTTTTTGAACAACAGATGTTAGGCGTACTGCTGTTTTCGTTGCTCATTCTCTTTCTTTGGATTGGTGCATCCATTTATTTTCAATATAATCAGTCAACGATTTCAACTGACGAAACCTACCCTGTTGAACCCATCTCTGCCAACTTAGACACATCCTCTCTCCTGCAAGTTTCCAATCGACGTTGGTGGACAGACGAAGAACTCAGTTCGTTTCCGTTAAGTGTTGAATTGGAGTCTGAAAAAGGAACGACAACACCTCGAACACTCTCGCCTACACCAAGTCCACAACCAACAGTAGCCACAAATTCAGCTCAAACAACACCATAAAAGCGGTTGTTGAAAATGAACGTCAACTCTTGTTTGAGAATTGTAAACCTGCTAGCGTTACAACTATGGGTCCGACTAGTTACTTTCATATAAAGCATATTCCTACGCTGTTAGGCTTACTGATCCTCGCCGCTGGGCTGATTGGTGGCATCCTCGTCGTCAATAACACCAACACAAACTCGTTCCTGCCTCGAGCAGCTCCAGAGAGTGAGCCAAAGGACGTAAAAATTACAAACGTAAGTGACACTACATTTACTGTTTCCTGGACAACGGATACGAAAACGACAGGTTTCATTCAATATGGAACATCAAATCTCTCTTTAACCTCTACTGCACAAGATGATCGTAATCAACTTACTGGGGAATCATCGCTGTATAAGACCCATCACGTCACTGTACGATCATTACGACCGAATACGACCTATTATTTCAAAATTGGCACAGGGAATAAGGAACTGTATGACAATAGTGGTAAGCCGTACGAAACAAAAACTGTCGGGGCAATTTCGGGCTCTGCCCAAACAATCTATGGAGAGGTAGTTACCATGGATAAGATGCCTGCGAATGGAGCAATTCTCTATGTCTCAGCAGATAATCTTTCCCCGTTATCCGTTCTCACGCAATCAACTGGAAGTTTTGTACTACCGCTATCACAAGCACGATCAAAAAACCTCCAACAAGCTACCACGCTAACACCGACGGAAAAACTGACATTGTTTGTGGTAAGTCCGAGTGATTCCAGCACAAGTTTAATTACGATCAAGCTTTCTGATTCCCAGCCCATCCCAGAAATTGTGTTGGGTACCAATCATGATTTTACGCAAACGACGTCGGTGTCTACCCCAGAGCTACCAAATCTCACTCCACCAACCCCTGCTCAAAGCAAATTCACGACACAATTGTTGTCTCCACCCACGGAAGTTATTAGCCCTACTAAGTTAGAAATTCTTGTTCCCACCGTTGCGGATCAAACGTTCACTACCTCCCTCCCAACCTTCTCAGGAGTCGCCCCTGCCCAAACTGCGGTAAAACTTACCATCTCTGGCGCAGCTCAACTTGTTTCAACCCCAACGACTGACGATACTGGAGCTTGGGAATTCCGTCCGACCGTTGCATTGAAAAAAGGAAGTTACACACTCACTGCCAGTGCTAGTATTTCTGGATTATTGCAGTCCACATCGAGATCGTTTTCGATTAACACTGCTACTACTCCAACACCCACATCAAACCCAAGCGTGTTTGGAGCCATGGATGAAATCGTCGTCGATGACGCAACGCCATCAGCTTCTAGCAGCGCCACACTCCCTGTTGCCGGGAACATTTCCTATACCCTAGCTCTGATCATTGCCGGAATGGGACTACTTGTTACCGGATCATATCTCACATTTGCAAAACCAGCGTCAGAGAAAGTATGAACTTCTCTCTTGTAATTTGAGTACAAAACTATTACGCTAAATTCTCAGATGTCTGACGATAAACAAAACTCACCAGTCTCCAAAAGCGTCTCAAACGCATCACTCGATGATATTTTGTCATCCTTGGAACAACAGCTGAACACCTCAGCCTCTACTTCCGCCCCAGCTTCACCTGAAGAGATCACCACCGCAAAAGATTCATCAGCGGTTGAAACCACACCAGCAATGACAACTTCAGCTCCTGAAGCACCAGAATTAGAAACAAAAGCAGTTGGTGCCAATGATATAGAATTAACCGCAACTCCACCTAGTTTTGCAGTTGAAGAGAAGCCTGTTGATCCTATTGCTCCATTCACTCCCCCATCGATAACTCCAGTCTCTTCAGAGCTTCAAGAAAAGCCAGTTCTAAAGGCTGAAAATCCTGTTGATGACCAAACTGGTATTGATGCTGTCATTGAACCTTCCAATTTCATGGGAAGTGGGATTGTTGCTGCAAAAGAAGTCATGAAGGAGCACACCACTACTCAGCCAGACGATGCACCACCTGCTCCCGCTAAAAAGAAAGCATTTGGTATTAATCCAAGCATGGTGATGGGTGCAGTTGTTGCCTTAGTACTCATGGTTGGATCTGTTGCCGCCGTTATCTTGCAGCGACAAGATCAAAGTTTAATACAAAGAGCTACATCCGAAAGTTGTGATCCAGGAACGGGATCACTTGCTCCCGCTGGCTGGTATCGAATAGATGCAGAAATCCAGTGCGATTCATCTTGTGGAGTAACCGGTGGGAAAATTTGTAAGACAGATGGTACTTACAGTTCTTGCATAAACAATACGCATGCCTGTGGCAGTATACCCGGCACTAATGAATGTAATATTAGTGAAACAGACAGCTGTCAAAAACTCGGATACGCGCAAGGAGTTACCTGTCAATTAGAAGGTAACGGGACAAAATGCAAGGGCACTGGAGATCGATTTTTTGTAGGTTGTGGCACTGGTAACACCGTCACCAATTCCTCTGCATGTGATAACTGCTACCGCTATCCCGATGGAAATGTCCAATGTTTTAGAGAACCAACTTCCTGTGGTGCAAAATCCAGTTGTCAGACTATCGTCGCTACTACTCCTCCCACAACCTATTCCTGTCCTGCTCCTGCAAGCTGTGTGGGACCGAACACCCCGAATGGTCAACTGGGTCAAAACTGTGGATCCTGGGGAATGGTTGACGGAGGCGGAACCTGTTCAAGTGGCGGATTCTGCTGTAAGCCAAACACCTATGTGGATCGCTGCGATTGGAATCATGGTGGCGCTGGAACAACGTGTACCGGAGATGGAGTCAATCGACAATATAATAATGGTGTTCCCACACGACCTGCTTGTTGTGGAGGACTTGTTGAAGATGGCTATGGAACTTGTGGTTGTGCCCCAGCGACACCAGTTCCGACCCCTGTCCCAACACCAACTCCTACTCCCACACCGACTGCAACTCCAACTGCTACACCAACTCCTACTCCAACGCCAACTGGGACACCTCTTGCGGCCGTCTGTATGTCTATTACAAAAGATATTCAAGCACCGAAACTTGGAAATCAGGTACGCTTTACATGTGGAACTGCAACGAATGCGACTCGCTATGAATTCCGTTGGAAAGTTGGCTCAACTGTCACGGAATTAAATCCAATTTCATCCGGATCAAACATTTCAGTACCGCTTACAATCACGACCGCTGGTGTGTACAAAGCACAATGTCGACCATGTGTAGGTAATTCCTGTACAGAGTGGGAAGCATTCTAATACTATGAAAATCGGGCGAAACGCAATCATCGGACTATTCCTAGGACTTATTGTCTTGATTGGTGGTATTGGTGTCTTCTATGTTGCGACACAAACATCACAACAAGGTCCAATTGCCCCTACTGCACCTCAATCGCAACCGTTAGCAGGGTCGTGCTCACTAGAGTTCACTGTCCCCACGCCCCCTCCAGGTGAAGTTCCCTACCCTTCCTGCCCTACCGGCAGTACTAAAGTTGATATTGTAACCACCCCTTTTACGATTTGTCGCAGTGGTGAAAACTGCCCTCAACGCAAAGACTACACCGTCACTGTTGACGCAACCAGTTCTGCTACCTTATATGTCAGCAGCATGGTTGGTCACCCTGAGTTAGGTTGTACCGCTGGATCTGATAACGATACCCTAAGTGGATGTGATTCTGGACAGCAATACGAAGAATTTGATGTCTATATTGGAAGCCAAAAGGTTGCCTCAGTTCCCGATCATGGTGAAGATAAATGGCAACTCTTCTCGTACCCGATCACGGCTACCATACCAGAGGGAAGTCATGTAGTGTCGTTTAGACATACTCTTCGAGGTACTACCGCTGAAAGTGTTGCTTTTGTCGGAGCACTTTGTCTAAACACCGCCACACCGACACCCACAGCAACTCCGACAGCCACGCCAACCGCGACACCCACTGCAACTCCAACTCCAACTGCTACGCCTACAGCAACTCCAACACCGACTCCTACAGCTACACCTCTTCTAGCTTGTAATGATGCATGTAGCACCGATAGTGACTGTCCGTCATCCATGAGTTGTGAAGCGGGTCTTTGCCGAAATCCAAGCTGCGTGAGCTCTGCAACCTGTGTTTGTTCAACTGCTACCCCAACCCCTACGCCAACAGCCACACCTGCACCTACATGTAACTCTGTATGTGCCCATAATGGTGATTGTCCGTCAGATCTAGTTTGTGACGCCGGACGCTGCCGACGACAAGCGTGTACCGGAATTGACACGTGTTCCTGTCCAAGTCAGCCTACCCCGACCCCTGCTCCAGGTTGTGGATCCATCTGCGCTCATAATGGCGATTGTGGATCTGGAATGAGCTGCACCAGTGGAGTCTGTCGAAATGTTGCCTGTAGTGGAAATTCCAACTGTGTGTGTGACTATCCAAGCCAAACCCCTGCTCCAGTCGTAGCAGTAGAGCTGCCAAAAGCTGGAATTACGCTTCCAACAGTAGGGTTAATTGGAGTGGGAACGATTACCATTATCCTGGGTATTCTTGGCTTATTAATCCTCTAGAAACGTTAAGCCTTCTTTCAGAATGAAACTTGAAAGAATTCCAGTTCCAAAAAAATACTCTCTAGTCAGTGAATTAACCCAATCTTATGAGGTCTTTGAAGGAAAAGTCTTCTTGAATCGAATGAATGGAATATCCATTTCAGTCTCGGATGAGTTGATTGCCAACGAAAATCCCCATGAGGTATTTTCGAACTCTTCACAGAGTTCATCGATCTGGTTCACCTTCTGCCAAAACTCATCGTCGGTCAGCTGACGAAGTTCTAAAGGCATCTGAAAAACTTTGTGCATAGGTAAAATGTATCTTAACACCGAGTCCTGTATTTGCAAGAAATAGATCAAACTACAACATCTTTGACCATTCAATCGATGTTTACTCATCTCGAGCAGTTTCAGAGCTAAAAAGGGTATTCTTCGAGGATATAGCTATTCTCCGATGAAGTCTTATGAGAACGTTAAGAATATCCCCATCCGTCAAATTCGGATGAACTAACTCATCCTCCTTACCTTCTCGTATTGGCTCGTTGAGTATGTGCATAGCATCCAGTAAGGAATCCAGCGCATTCAGCTGCATTTTCAACTCCAAATATACTATTGCGAGACGAAGACTTTTGCCAATCCTAGCTACTCTGTTCAGAGTGTCATTAGGATCCATTTCTTTGTCATACTCGATCAAGAGTTGATGAATTTGTAGTTTCTCTGAAAGAGGAACCTGGAAAATGGCGTCTCGTTTTTTCTGAATTTCCTCTGTATCGGAAATTTTGTAGAGAGCTGCGATGGTTGTAAGGAAGGTGACGGCTGAACTTGCACGTATTTCGAAGTCCTGATAAGCATACAACTTCGATAAATCTGGCTGCAGTGGAGTAACCTTTTCAGAACCATTCATAGGTAAAAAAGTTGAAAATACGTGGGCGTGCCTGGACTCGAACCAGGAACCTTGAAGGTATAAGCTTCCTGCGCTAACCGGTTGCGCCACACGCCCGCAAAAAGTTAGTATAACACCTCCACATCAAAACCGGATTTCTTTGATACGGGTTTATCTTCCTGATTGTTCCCTACTATAAGCAGCTCAATTTGAAGTCATCCAAGTAAATCTTTGTTGTTGGTCCACCTAAAGATAGTCTCCCTTTGAAATCACCACTGATGGGTGAAAATGTCTGCATAACGACGGGCTGGCTAGGACTACGCATGTACCCCACTCGGACGGTGCCAGCAACTGTTCGCTCAATAAAAAGACTTGGTTTCATCTTTGCTTCCAATGAATATGTTTGCTGTGAGATGATTTGATCAGTGTCCACCACTCGTTCTTCTGATGTCAATCGATATGTACCAGTGCCAGGGAGTGTGATAGTTCGTATTCCATATCTGGTTTTTCCATTGTCAACTGAAAAGGTAAACGGTTTGCCTGACGATGAAAACTTGAGGATATCCACACTATATCGGAATGGCCCTTGAACTGCCTGTGTAGTTACAATTCCTACCTGCCCACTATATTGGGTTGCGTAAGATAAAGGAATTGACATATCGAGTACTCGATTCGTTGACGAAGTACTTGAAGGGAAAAGCTGACCACTCGTTATTATTCCAGAACCAAACACAGTGTATTGTTTTGCTAATGCAAAGGTATCAAAGGTGTCTGAAAATCCCAAAGAATCACAAGAGAATGTAAGCTTTGGACTTGGCTTTGGAGTCGACGTTGGTACGATCATCGCAGTTGGTTTAGGTGTCTGTACCGGAACAATTGTTGGAATTGGCGTAGGATAAGCAGTTGGCGTAACAATTTTACACTCACAGGTTCCCTGTCCATTCTCCGTTAATCCTCCACAACACGCTGGACGAGTTGGTTTTCCACTAACATAAAGTCTATTCACACCATCTCTGGTACAAACACTTTCCGGCTTACTCGCATCCCAGGTACATTTGGCAACATAGGTACTAGTAACACAGCACGTATTACTCGCATTCGAACAGCTTCCACTTCCAGGCATTAACCCGGCCATTCCACATGCATACGATGCACTTGAATTTGCATCTTTATAGACACAGATACCACCGCCACATCGATCAACATTAGGGGTTGGCGTGGGAACAGCTGTCAGAGGACAGGCAGATAGATTTTGCTCACAGATGAATTTCCCGTTGCTGCATTTAAGTTGCTGCCCGGCAGAGCATCCACCGATATTACAACCCAAAATTGTTCCCGAGTCTTTACAAATAGGGTTACCATCTGCATTTGAACCCCACACACATTTATCTGCGGTACACGAAGCCGGGACACACGTTGATGGTCCTCCTAAAGTCGAATTTGCCCTCGGGATATATCCGTTGTTACAGTAGGCAGTTAGTAATCCCGAAAGCAAACAGTTGGTAGAATTTTGTGCCCCAGCCGATACATTCTGTGTACCTGCCGGACATGCCGGTACACCTGATGAAGACTGCGTCGACACACAGCTTGGCATTGATCCAGAATTAGGTGGAACATATGCGTAACCAGAATTGCAGATAAAATACCCAGGTGTTCCGTTTAACAAGCATTCAGTTGTATTAGTAATTCCAGCAATTGGAAAGAAGATTTGCCCAGCCGGACAAGGCTGCAGCGATGCTAGTTGCGCACGTTGCAGTAGGCTTTGATTCTGAGCAGCGGCAACGATTGATAATCCCACTCCAAAAAGAACGAATATGAAAACAATCATTTTTGACCACAACTGCTTTGGAGAATTTGAAAAATGAGTAGATTTTTTTCGCATAGAAGAAACGAAATAGTGGTACTACTTTTACAATGAGGGAATGAGGTGTAAGAATCAAGTATGAGTCTGAATCTTCAGGAGGCTTAGAGCTTGGCGCGAACAGCGGTTTCTTGTTCCACTAAATCTCTTGGCTTCCCGTATTTTACGCGTGAAAGCTCACGGATTAATTCTGCCCGTTTCGGATCCATAATTTTGCGTTCAGCGTCAACATCACGGGTCAAATTCATACTAAATGGTGGAACAGGCTCATTACTGACAATGGTTTTGATATAAACGTGAAATTTTTCAATATTGGTTAAATCTGTTTCACTAAATGTCGGGGCAAATTCGTGTTGCAAGAAGTTTGCATCAGGAACACCGACGCGAAAGGTAACCATCGAACCAACGTTACCAAACACAGCATTTTTAACATTCTCTTCAATCTGTGCCACGAACTGGTTAGCCACGATTAAATTTAAACGATACTTTCGAGCCTCTGACAAGATAACGGCAAAGTCATCCGTTGCGTAGTTCTGGAATTCATCAACATACAGATAAAAGTCTCGGCGTTGTTCCATTGGCATGTCCTGCCGGCTCATGGCCGCGGTAAGAATTTTAGGAACGAGAATCAAACCTAAGAACTTTGCGTCTTCTTCACCCAACTTCCCTTTAGAAAGGTTTACCAACAAAATCTTCCCATTATCCATGACATCACGGAAATTAAAGGCACTTTGACTCTGACCGATAATATTTCTCATGACTTTATTGGTAATGAATTTACCAAATTTACTCACAATATAGTCGAGAACTTCAGACTTATGGAAATCGGAAGTTTGAGCGATTTGATCCGTCCAATACCGACGAACCACTGGATCTTTTACTTTTGGTAACAGCTCTTGAACGTATTTTTGGTCCGTCAAACAGCGCACGAGTTCAATAAATGTAGCTCCAGGTTCAGCCATAATCGTGAGCATGGCATTTCGAATAGCATGCTCGAAACGAGGACCGATAATACCAGTCTTATGCGGATCGTATAGCTTATACATCAATGCAATAATGGAACCTACCACAAAATGCATCTGTTCTTCTGTCTCTGCTTCCATGATATTCATTCCCATTGGTCGCTCTGTATCCGATGGATTAAAGTAAATGACCTCTTCTGCACGTTCGGGCGGCATTAACTGCAAAATGTCTTCCACCAATTCTCCATGCGGATCAAGCACTGCTAGTCCTTTTCCAGCCCGAATATCTTGCATAATCATGTCTTTAAGGAATTCCGACTTCCCTGTACCCGTTTTCCCAACGATGTACATGTGTCGTTGTCGATCTTTTTCTGAAATGAAGATTTCCTTTTTCTGACCACGGTACATACTACTTCCCAGACGCAAACCTGAGGTCGGGATAGTGGAAGGAGCGGGAGCAGATTTTGCTTTTAACCAGTTAATATGGTGCGTCTCCACAGTCTTATTGGGAAAATGAAGCACAGTGGCCAATTCTTCTGAATTTAGAACAAACGTTCCCCGATTAAACAATGGCATGTAGCGATAAATAAAATCGATCATGAAGATTTGTTTAAAAAGAATCGCCCCTTTCTTAAAGGAGTTTGTCGGACTACTAAACTGCGCAAATGCACCGATGATATTGTTTAGATGCGAATTCGCTCGTCGAGCATCGGTGGAATTTACAACAATACGAAGAGAGACTACAAACCCTGGTTTACCGGCTTTAGTGTCAATTGCATCCAACTTTTTAGGGTCATGGGTATAGCTGGCTTTCTCGGGATCTGATTCTTTCTTTTTGGTGTTTGCAACGTAACGATCGCCTGCAGACTGCCAACCACTTCCCGCTGGCTGCAAACAAAACTGCATCACTGCCCCTTCACCATCATCCATCTTGGATAAAGCAGAGGTAATTAACGACAACCCGTCTGTTGGCAAGTCTTTGTAAACCTTGATTGGAAAATAAGTTGGACTTGCCAATGTTAAAGATGCGAAGGCTACCTTGCCTCCCTGCGAGAAAATATTATATTCATCTACATCTTCGATTTCTGCGGAAGGATACGCGCCGTAAATTTGTTTCTCAATTAGGTCTTTTAAATCAGCAGGAGTAGTAACATAAAACGCGATATTTTCTTTTAAAGCAACAACTTCGAATGTAAAGTGCTCTTCGGATCGAAGCAAAGAGGTGAAGCCTTCATTCTTTAAACTATAAAGTGCTGCGAACATTTGTTCTGCCGCATCAATTTTAATTTCATTATCCTTGGGTAAAAGAACTTTAAGAACCTTAAATCCAAGCGAGTATTTTTCTCGTGTGCGAAATCGGAGCCATTGTAAAACCATGTACACCAAAATCGCCCCGAACACCAAGGGAACTATCACCATGACCAGGAGGGTGGTAACTGAAGTTGCGGCGATAGCGAGTTCTACACTGGGATCCATATTAAAGAAGAGAAATTAATCCTTACTATATTCTACCTGGCCAGCTAATTTTTTCATGAGATATTTACACCACTCTGAGAGCCATCGAACACTTTCATTAACATTCTTTGACAGACCTTTTTTTGCATCTGTTTCGCCTAACGGGAGCACATACACTGGCGTTGCTGCTGCTGGAGCCGCGGTGGGTGACATGGCGTTTGGATCCGCAATAACAACTTCGTCGAGTTTTCCGGGTTGTTCCCCTCTATTCACTTTTTCCATCCAACTAGCAACCTCAGCGGGGATTGGCTCCGTTTCAAACGAATCACTTCCTGCCATTTCGACAAAGCCCGCAACTTCTGAAGAAATCGGGCCTACTTCCTTCCCATGTGAACTAGAAATTGGGGTAGGAGTAGGGGTAACCGTAGCCGCAGCGTCTAGCACTTGCTGTGCTAACACTGGAGATGGACTTGCTGCAGAGTCTGTGGAAGTAGCTCCTGGGATGGCTGTTGGAACAGGAGTTGGAATCACCGGACTTGGAACTTGAGGAGTACTGGGTACGCCTGGTTGAACTGGTACTTGGGCAGAAGGATCCATACGGTTCATGATAACATGAATGCCTTACGGAAAAACATGACGGACTACAGTTAGTTGTCGAATGCGTCCGTACTAAAATGCCTCGACACAATTTGCCGAACATCTACCTGCACAGGAATCCCCATATGTTCAAGACCGCCTGCCACAGCTTCTAGCGGCAATCCGACCACATTCGATACACTTCCCTCCACTTGCCGAACAAATCGTTTTGCTTCGCCCTGGATTGCATAGGCTCCCGCTTTACCAATTGACTCTCCAGTGGCAATGTATCGTTCTAACTCCTCTTCTTGAAACTTGAAAAACTCGACGTAAGTCTCTACTGCTTCGCTGTATTGCTCACCTGTTAAGGGGTCCAAGAGCATAAAGCCTGTTACTACTAGGTGTTTACGTCCTGAAAGTTGTCGAAGGATCAATTTTGCGTCCTCAAAGTCCCGCGGTTTGCCATACACCTTATCATCTAAAAATACGGCAGTATCGGCCCCTAAAATGATCGGACTTTGATTGGGTGCTGCTAACAACTTATCGGCAACCGCCAAAGCTTTACCCGTTGCAATTGTCAGGACATAGTCCTTTGGATCATCAAGCTCTCCAAACTCCACATCTTCTTCTGGAAAATCACTAGGTAGTATTTCAAATGGAACCCCTAAAAACTCCAGTAAGTCTTTTCGACGGGGCGATGAAGATGCCAAGAGCAGCGCGCGCATTTGAATATCCTACCATATGGTCGTAAACCTAGACGTGACTCCCGTTTGTTTGTAGGATGAATGAACACATGGCTGCAAATCGTCACGACCATCATCATCTACTGTTCCAGCTATTGCCCGTTTTTTTCCTCGTCATTGTCTTAGTGTTGAGTATCTCTAATATTTCATCGATTCGACAGTTTCTAATTGGCGCTCTAGGCGAAGAAGCAAACATTCAGATCCTCACTTCACAAGATTTAGGGGAACTTGAAAAGCCATGGAAAAACTTAGCACAAGGTGGAGAAAGTAAAGACTGGAGTATCAAACCCATTCGAAGTACCGTTGCGGCTCTTTCGCCACAATACATAAGAATCGACCATCTCTATGATTTTTATGACATCGTCAATAAAAACGGATCTCAACTCTCCTTTGATTTTTCGAAACTTGATAGAATTTTGCAGGAAATCCAATCCGTCTCCGCTATTCCCTACCTCTCTCTCTCCTATACCCCTCCAGCGCTTGCGCCAAACGGCGATATTACAGCCCCCCCGAATTGGAATGAATGGGAGCTCGTAGTCCAAAAAACTATCGAGCACGTGAGTGGAACACGAGGAATTTCGAATGTGTACTATGAAGTGTGGAATGAACCAGATTTGTTTGGAAATTATAAAACGTATGGAGATAGGAACTATTTATCCATGTATCGCGCCGCGGCAACTGGTGCGCAAAAAGCAAAAGTCTCAGCACCATTTAAGATTGGTGGTCCTGCCTCGACTGCGCTATACAAAAACTGGTTTGATGCAATCCTGCAGCTGTCGATTGATGAGAATTTACCGTTGGACTTTTTCTCATGGCATCGCTACAGCACCGATATTAATCAATATCGAGATGATGTGAGTAAGGTTCAAGAATGGCTAACAAAGTACCCCACACGATCCACAATAGAACTTCATTTAACAGAGTGGGGTCACGATTCAAATATAGATCCAGGATATGATTCCAATTTCGGAGCGATCCATACAATGGCTGTTTCAACAGAATTAATCGGAATGGTAGATAAAGCGTTTGTGTTTGAAATTCAAGATGGGGTTCATCCAGAGGGTAAAATTCGCTGGGGACGATGGGGATTACTAGATTCCACTGGGCAACCGAAACCACGCTACGCTGCCCTATCCTTTCTTGATCGACTGCAAGGACGGCGCATACGACTTTTGGGTAAAGGAAGTTGGGTAAAAGGAGCAGCAAGTCGTAATGGAGATACGATCAACACATTACTAATAAACTATGACTCAAATGCGTCACATTTCGAATCAGTTCCAGTTACTTTTAAAGAAATTGCTCCGGGTGATTATCTCATTGAGCAGCAATTCTTTGGAGGGTCAGTGACCAGAAAAACTATTTCTACGACATCAGCTGAGTTGCGAACGGTCATTCCAATGCCAGTGAACAGTGCTGTATTCTTGAGGTTAATCCCTCAACAATAAGCTTTATTTTTTTACGTCTTTTTTCATTGCCCCTACATTTAACACACCTTCAAGATCTCCCACGAAGGAGCGAATGATTGAACGATCAGCACGAGTCAGTTGTCGCTGAATACTCATTTCCAGATCGGCTGGATTTACTTTTTCCAGCATGCGTTCCAGTTCCTCATCTTTAGCAGAAATTCCCATTTTCTCTTGAATCTTCGCTAGCATCTCCAGAGATTTTGTAATTTCTTGTTCCGCAATGATATTTAGACGAAGATGTAATTCTTCGCGTAAAGTCGCGATTTGAGCTGCCCTATTTTGAGAGATCAAGACAAAAATGGACAACATGATTGCTTCCAAGGAAACAATCATTGTTAGCAAGCCAAATGGAAAAGGATCAAAGGGCATAATACCTGGGATCATGCCAACGTTTAGACTAATCCAGACCGAAAAGAACGCAATGTTGAAATATAAAAAAGCTGGGTTTCCAGTTAATGAAGTTAGATTGTCTGCGAAGATTGTTGACCATCCTCGATTCCGAAGTGATTTTGCTTCCAATGCTTGAAAGATTTGACGATGGGTATGAAGTGTTGACATAGGTGTTGCTTTTAATCTACGTGTTTCTCTATTAGTTTTATCATGTTCTTTTTAAATTTTTCTTCTGAAAACTGCTCTGCGTGCGTTCTAATTTGTTCATAGTCCCAATCGGTTGATTTGGACTTTTCAATTGCCTGCCACAATCCATTTTCAGATAAGTCATCAAACAGAATTCCCGTTTGATTATTAATGATCGTTTCTTTCGGCCCTCCCGAATTATGCGCGATGACTGGAGTCCCAGAAAGCATACTTTCAACCGGGACTATTCCAAAATCCTCGTCTTTAACAGGATATAACACGGCAATTGCCTCTGCGTATAACTTGGCAAGCACATGATCTTGCACTGATCCCAAAAACTCTACCGTTGGACCTGCAATCTCCCGAAGGGTAGATTCCATCGCTCCGCTCCCGACTATCTTTAACGGTAGATGCTTGGCTGTAGCCATTCGGACAACAAGCTCTGGGTTTTTTGCAAAGGCAAGTCGATTGACATATAGATAGTACGATCGGTTTTTTGTCGATGGTGATAAGGTTTTCAAGGCAACTGGTGGATAGATAACTACAGAGTCTCGCTTGTAGAATTTTGTAATTCTTGCCTGAGTCTCTTTGGAGTTTGCAACCAAGATGTCAGGTCGCATAGCTGTCAAAAAATCAATGCGGCGCAGGTGATAATTAATCAACTCACCCACTACGCGAACAACGGGATTCTTCTTCCAATTTGTCTGGGTAGCATATCCATACAATGAACGTGGAGGTGTATGACAATAACAGATATGTAAAGTTTTGGGTGTTGTGATGATGGCCTTTGCCATATACATATTCGTCGATGTGATCACCACATCGAAATCAGAAAAATCAAATGATTCAAAGAAATAAGCAGCAAATAATCGCATGGGTGAAAACAGTGTGCGAATAAAAGGGACTCTTGCCCCAATGCTCTCAAAGATTTTCCAGTCTTTGAATCGGTTCCACTGTGAGCCCATCGCATCCGGATCGACAAAGGCCGTGTAAAGTGGAGCGTCTGGAAACAGTGAGTGTAGTGACTCTACTACCCTTTCGGCACCACCATATTCACGTAAATAGTCATGGACAATCGCCACTCGTAAAGATTTTTCCATCCATTCATTGTACCATCGTGCACGATAAAGCTGTGGTGCGCTCATCAAAAGTTACATCATTATTCCTTTGTTATTTTCCAAGTTAAAACGTTAAAATAGACAAACATGTCAGCTTTACAACATCGTGTCGGAATCTACGCTTGGGGCGGTCCTGGAACTATTCGTCTACTACAAACGAAGTATCCTTCTCCCAACATCAATGAAGAATCGTTTCTTCATTTGTATGACCAAGAATATCTATCACTGGCAAAAGAACTGTTTGGTGTCACCGATGCTTGGGTTACCTATTCATGGGGATTTTCATCTAAAAAAGAGCACGAAGATTACTCTTTTTTGCGTCACCACCTTCCAATCTTTAAACAACTTGGTATTAAAGCACATGCCTATGTTCAAGGACTAAACGTCGTAACTTCAGATTTTAAAGACCAAGATCTTTTCTGTAGAGATGGATGGGGAAAGATGGTGCCTTATTCTCGAGGGAGATCTTTTATCTGTCCAAATAATCCTGCTGCCCGTTCTTTATTACGGGATCGAGTGGAATTGGCAAGTGAAGAGGATTGTGATGGGGTGTTTGTCGATAATATTCTGTTCGGTCTTCCCCCATTCACGGTACACTCGGACATTCTGCCCTTTTTTGGCTGCTCGTGCACACATTGCCAAACTGCGTTTGAAGCTACATTTGGGTACCCACTTCCTACGAAAGAGAAACGCCAAAATCAGATCGCAGATTATTTACAGTTTAGGGAAGACAGTCTGACCCAACTCATTCAAGAACTGTCTGCGATTGTGGTGAAGAAAAAAAAGGAGTTTGGTATCAATCTCTATGATCCATACCTGAGAAACGACGTTCTCTACTATGGTTATCGTCTAGCAGCGATAGAGCCATATTTGGATTATTTCTTAATTGAAAATCATTCCTTACCATCACAACCCAAGAATAATAATTCGCACCTACTTCCACTCCTCTCCTCCACCCAAAAACCAGTGTTCGTTGTCTCGTACAAAAATGGGATTGGCTTTGAACCGCAGTATTCGCAGAATGATTTAAATTCTATTGCCAGTGAAAGTCAGCGTTTGGGATACAACCCGTGTTACAAGGTCACAGAGTTCACCACTAAAGGAAAATGGCATGCTCTCGACTGTAGTCAATTAAAGCCTGTCGTTCGCTTAGATCAACAGCAAAATATTAAGGTCTCAAGTCCTCGAGTACTTCAACGCAGTCGCAAAAGACACCGAGCGCTCATTCATTTGGTCCAACGTCATGTGAGCCTGACATCAACACTCATCCATGAAAAAAAGTGGCTATGGGCGTTTGTATCAAAAACTGGAATTTACAAAAACCAGCTACGAAAATCTCGAATGTATCACCTATAGAGTGGACATCGCAATGAAACTCGTATCATTAATCTTGCATGAAAACAGGCAATACTAATGGAGTTCTTCCGATAATTTCCGTCATCCGTCGTGAGACCTGTTTTTCAATGTTCCGTCGAATAGCTTGCTCATCA
>JAGOVC010000064.1 GCA_018060955.1 Candidatus Woesebacteria bacterium
GATGTACGGTGTAGACACAGTAGCGCATTTGACTGCAGTGAAACAAAAGGGAACAACAATAGGAGTACTTGGCTATGGTTTCGGTGTTCCATACTACCCTAGAGAGCAGGAGAAGGTAGCAGACGCGATACTAGAATCGGGTGGATGTCTGATTACGGAGTATCCTCCATGGCAGACACCAACTCGCTATACATTCCCCAAGCGTAACCGCATTGTCTCGGGACTTAGTCTTGGTGTAGTGGTAACGGAAGCTGCTGTTAAAAGTGGAAGCAAAATCACAGCACGGCTAGCAGCCGAGCAGGGGCGCGAAGTATTCGCAGTGCCTGGTCCCATCGATTCTCCCTACAGTGAAGGTACAAAAGAACTCATCAATTTGGGGGCGACATTAGTCTCTAGTGCAAGCGACATTCTCTCGCAACTACAGCACCAACTTTAGGTTCGAGAGGGCAGATAGGAAACTTTTACGGTCCCTTCCTTCTCAACAATGCCAATTTTGGAACCCTTTTTACCCATGCCTCCTTCTGCTAATAAAGTCAGAGCGGTCTTGGCAGTAGGACCGAGAAGTAAATGGAGGTCAGGATTCTCTGCCCTAGGGAACGCAGTAGTAAATCTTGTGTCTAGTTGATCTGAGGTCAGTGACGATTCTCTAGGTTCTTTTTTTGCCATATCTTCTCCTTATTAATCATTTTACGATAGAATTTTTGAATGCAAAGATGTCACTTTTAGCAGAAAATAGTACATCCTGCTACAATATATCCTTTCCGATGCGTTATGCTTAGTGCTTGGCGAAGAAGAATTCAATTCGCCATCTCGTTTAGCTTCTCTGTAGAAAAGACACCATAGGGTAGATATAGTATGAAAAATTTGGTCATCGTCGAATCACCTACAAAAGCCAGAACCCTCAAGAAATTTTTGGGACCTGATTTTGCCATCGAAGCCTCCATGGGGCATATTCGTGATCTTCCCAAGAGTAAATTAGGAATCGATGTTGCGCATGACTTTGAACCGGACTATGTTCGCTCCGAAGGAAAAACAGCGGTCATCACTAAACTTAAGAAACTCGCCAAAGACGCAGACATGATCTATCTGGCTACTGACCCTGACCGAGAAGGTGAAGCAATCTCCTGGCATATTAAGTCGATCATTGAAGATTCTGCCAAAACCAAGAAAGAGAAAGATTCTCTTAAAACCAAGTTTGCCCGAGCAACTTTCCATGAAATTACCAAGAGTGCAATTTTGGATGCAATCGAGCACCCCACCACACTCAATATGGCACTGGTGGATGCACAACAAGCACGACGCGTCTTGGATCGATTAGTCGGATACTATCTATCTCCCGTATTGTGGAAAAAAGTGCGACGTGGACTCTCAGCTGGCCGTGTGCAATCGGTGGCTCTGCGTCTAATTGTTGACCGAGAACGCGAGAGAGAAGCCTTTGTGCCTCAGGAATACTGGGAAGTATTTGTGGACGTTACCACTCCCGCTAGTGAAGCGTTGCGCATCCAACTCTTCAAAGTTGCAGGAAAAGAATTTGTGGCGGATAAGAAAGAACTCGTTGATCCGATTGTTGCGGATCTAAAAGTTTCTAGCTACAAGGTCGCTGACATCCAAGAGACTAAGCGTATCCGCGCTCCATACGCTCCCTTTACCACCAGTACGCTCCAACAGGCTGCTGCAAATAAACTCGGATTTACCAGTAAACGCACCATGAAACTTGCTCAAGATCTCTATGAGCAGGGTGTGATTACGTATCACCGTACCGACTCTGTGAACTTGTCAGTGAGTTCGATTGAAGCAGCACGTGCCTTTATCTCCTCCTCGTTTGGAGATACGTATCTTCCCGAAAAACCGCGATTGTACACCACCAAGAGTAAGAACGCACAAGAAGCCCATGAAGCCATTCGTCCTACCGAAGCGACCCGTCGACAACTTGAAATCGGGGGAACGTATGATGAATCCCACGTCAAGCTCTACGACTTAATATGGCGACGATTCATCGCTACCCAGATGATGGATGCACGTTACAATCAAACCGCAATTTTGGTGGATGCAACCAAGGACACTGCGGTTTATACCCTCAAAGCTAACGGCAGTGTGCTCGTCTTTGATGGTTGGATGAAAGTGTTCCCGGGAAGTGAAGATACGCTTCTGCCAAAACTATCCGTCTCTGAAACACTGTCGTATCAAGACTTAGAAGCCTTACAAAAATTCACCCAACCTCCAGCTCGCTATAATGACGCATCCTTGGTCAAGCAGCTAGAAAAACTGGGAATAGGCCGACCAAGTACCTACGCCTCCATTATCTCGGTCCTAGAGGCTCGAGGATATGTCGAACGTGAAGCCAAAGCCTTTGTGGCTACCGCAGTCGGAATGACCGTGGTCGATTTCTTGGTCAAGAACTTTGCCAAGGAACTCGACTATCAATTCACTGCCAACCTAGAAGATGATCTCGATGCTATCTCCCGTGGAGAAAAAGAGTGGGTCAAAACCATTAAGACCTTCTTTAGTCCGTTTGAGAAAGTGGTCGCGAAAGTATCTGAAGAAGGGGAACGTGTCCAAGTCCCGGTAGAATCACTTAATCAGAAGTGTCCCAACTGTCAGGAAGGGGAACTCGTCATTCGTTCCGGGAGATTTGGGAAATTCGTCTCGTGTAATCGCTTCCCAGGATGTACCTTTACGGGGAAACTGATCTTTAGAGTAGATGGAATCAAATGTCCGGACTGTGAACAAGGTGACATCTTAGAAAAGAACAGCAAACGTGGGAAATTCTATGGATGCTCAAGGTACCCATCCTGCAAGTTCACCTCATGGCAGAAGCCCGGTACGGAAGACAATGCCATCCTCATGAGCTATGTTCCTAATGAACCACGAGAGAAGACTGATAAAAAAGAAACTCCAAAATCCAAAAAAAGTTAGAAGCAAACGATCAAACCTTCCCTCAAGATAATCTTAACTATTATCAAAAGAGGCCTATATCTTGCTAAATAGAGAAGTATAAGCTATAATGTCAACTTCACGGTTTCATACGAAAGCGAAAAAAATGCAACAAGAATGCACTGAAACCTTTTGCCTGCGAGTTCAGCAGGCAACGGGACACGCCGATCCCTTGTGCCCCCACTGCCGGGGTACCGGGAAAGTTACCGATGAAGCCCCCACCTCGGTGGGGGAACAACTGACCAAGGTTGTGTTCTCCGCGCAAGCGGGGGATTAACAGAGGTCAAACTTAACGCCCTCTTTCACCGGAGGGCGTTTTCACATCTTCCCATTGCAACTTCTTTCGGGCTTTGCTACCTTTCTCTCTTGGAATAACCGACACTACTATTCTTAGAAAGATTTCTATGCCGATTGATCTCTCTTCGTGGCCGCTGTACTACAAAGACGTTCTCAAAGTCAAAAATCCTACCCATCATTTAGCAATTTGTTGTTTGTGGACGGAACGAAAGGCTTTGGAAGGGCTTCTCAAAGATGTGGAATACAACACGATTGGGAACCTCTACAGTGCGCAGGGCATCAATGCCATGATCCGCAACATCTTTGCCAATCCCCACATTCGTGTCATTTTAATTTGGGGTGCAGAAATGTCCTTGTCTGGACACTCGTTACTCATGCTGTCTCAAAAAGGAATGGATGCAGAGCGAAAGATTCTGGCTGCTCGTGGAGAAATAGAGAAAGAATTGCCCGATGAAATTGTGGAAGAGTTTCGAAAGATGGTAGCGGTGGTCGATATGCGGGGGAGAAGTGCAACCGATCTGATTGCCAAGGCCAAGGAATTGTCTGAAAAATCGATCGAACCGTTTGCAAAACGGATCCGTACGTTTCCTGTCTCCGAACCGGTCGTCCGCTTACTTCCCTCCGAACAAACGGGCTATCGCGTCTCCTCTCCAAAAGTGGCAAAGACCTGGCTCAAACTACTCAATGAGATATCAAAGTATGGCAGACCAAAGCATACGCGGTACAGTAAAGATAACAGTTTGAAGGAAATTCTCAATCTCACCGCCGTCATTACCGACGAAAATCCAGAGGATATCTACTTTCCAGAATACTTGCCCTTTGCCCGGGTGGAACTAGAAGCCTATTATGCTGAAATCATGACCAGTCGGCAGATCCCTGGGGTTGCCTACAACTATGGAAAACGCTTGCGTCTAGACCTAGGAGTCGATCAAATCGAGGAAATGAAAAAGTTGCTCAAGAACCGACCAGATAGTAAGAAAATGATTGCCATCACCATTGATCCCAAACGTGACTGGGCAGAAGTCAATAACGGTGACACTCCATGTTTGTCGATGGTGCTGGGGAGTGTGCAAGACAATAAATTCTTTTTCACTTGTCATTTCCGTTCTCAGGATATGGTGCATGGCTGGCCAAGAAATACCTTTGCTCTGCGAAAACTGCAAAAGGAGATTGCCGACAGTGCAGGAATGGAGATGGGACCATTAACCATGATCACCCACAGTGCCCATATGTATGCCGATGACTTTGGTTTGGTGGATAACCTCCTCATGGCTCACTACGAAGAAGAACAGGGATACACTCCTCAAGTCCACTTTGATTTTGATGCCCGAGGGAATGTGGTTGTGGAAATCATCAAAGAAGAAGATGCCCAGGTCTATCCATTCTGGAGCAAGCGCTATGAGAAAGAAGCCATTCCCATGGCTGTAGAACGCATGATGAAAAAGGTGCCCAAAGGCAAACTCATCCGTGCAACCATCTTCGAGCCCAACGGGGGACCCGCAATAAAAATGTTTGAAGGCCGTGTGGCACAAGAAGTGGCCTGGCAAATCACTGACTGGAAGTATCTGACCGATCCTGGACATCTGATGTATGTGGGATTAGAATTGCAAAAAGCCGAAGAATCCCTGAAGCAGGCAGCTAACTATGAACAGGATCCGGCCTAAAGAAATTAAGGGATACTTCTATGCCGTATAAGGATGTGGAATGGGAAAAAATTGCAATCGGAAAAACTGGTAAGTCTTTACATGACCTGAATGTACGACGTAAAGAATTGCAAGATAGAGAAACTTTTACAAGCGAAGAGGCAAATAGACTGTTAATTGGACTAGTGCGCGCAGCAATGACTGATATCTCAACAAAACCAGAATGGAAGAATATAGATACGATTGTCATGGGTCAATGGTTATTCACTATAACTAGTGTATCGTTTTATCCAGAACCGGTTGATATCGATGTCGTACAGCAAACGCGTACAATACTTCGAATAATTCGTTTTTAATAATTAAT
>JAGOVC010000011.1 GCA_018060955.1 Candidatus Woesebacteria bacterium
AGGCAGGGACGCTTAGCCGCTTCCAGTGGATTATCATCACTTCGTTCGAGTCTTCGCACGATAGAGTATCAGTCCGATGAGGAGAAGACTCCAGCTCAGCTTTCAGACTTATCTAAGGATCTTACCCTCAAACAACTCGAACTTCAGGAGAAATCGTTGGTGTTGGCAAAAGAATTGTCAGGCCTTAATTTACGCCTTGCACGAGTGAGTGAAGGACTGATGTACCCGGCAACTCCATGTGGGGGTGTTGTTGAACGTGTCTATGTAAAGGTAGGACAATCTGTTGCGCCGGGAATGCTTTTGGCAACGATCAAAGCTGACTCTGGAGAGAATAGCGCAGTGATCCTCGTTCCAGCTGCCATTGCTAAGCAGGTTTCAAGTTCTGAAGTCACGGAATTTGTGATTGGAACAAAAAAAGTAGACTTGTACCCAAGGTATATCTCAACGGAGGCTACGGATGGAAGCTTGTACAGCTTGCTCTATTCGATTCCTGCTTCTTATTCTGCCTCGCTTACCAACGCTACTTCCATTTCAGCACGTATTCCGCTTGGAGCCGCAAATCTCATCACCGATGAGCTGTCGATCCCACTGGATGCGGTCTATCAGACCCAAGAGAAAGCCTACGTCTATATCTTAAAAAAGGATGGAGATGCTGTCCGAGCAAAAACCGTAGAGGTTGCACTTGGGGACGTTTCTGGACGTTTTGTGCAAGTTCTATCCGGGCTTTCTTCCACGGACACTATTATTCTCTCGCGCACCGTTCAAGATGGCGACCTAGTTAAAACGGAATAACAATTCAGGATTTATGGCAACTAAGGATACGGCACCAGAATCAACATCGTACTTCCAGCGACTCACGTTTGATGCAAAGTTGGCTACGTCTGTGGTGGCAAAATATATTTCCAACTTCAGGTTAGTGTTACTCCTCATAATTTCGATTGCCTTTTTAGGTCTGTTTAGCTATTTTCAGTTGCCCAAACGATTGAATCCAGAAGTGAAAATCCCGATTGTTACAGTGTTTACCGTGTTACCGGGAGCAGGACCTTCTGATGTGGAATCGCTTGTAACTATCCCCATTGAGGACAAACTTCGCGCAGTGAAGGGTGTAGATGTGGTGAATTCTACATCTCAAAATAGTGTTTCGATTGTAACGATGCAGTTTTTTTCGACTGTCGATCGGGAAAAAGCCCGTGCAGATGTTCAGTCTGCCATTGATGGCGTAACAGACCTTCCAGCGGACGCACAAGAACCTCGAGTTTCTCTCTTGGATTTTGAAGATGTCCCCGTGTGGACGTTTGCAGTGATTTCAGAGAAGAGTTATCCCGATTTGATGAATCTTTCGACGGAATTGACCCAGGTTATTGAAAATGTTTCACGGGTCGATCGAGTGCAGAAGACGGGATTTGATACGCATGAAATTGTGATCGAATTGAGTCCAGAAAAAGCCGCAGAATTTGGAATTAATCCGTTGCAATTGTCATCGATGATCAAACGATCTCGAGCCTCAATTCCAGCAGGGGATATCCAAACAAGTCAAAACTCTTTCTCGTTGACGATAGACCCAGTCGTGGAATCTATTGATGATATCCGTAACCTTACTGTTTCCGTTCAAGGTAAACCGCTGCGATTGGGCGATATTACAACAATTGCAGAACAATCGAAAAGCAATCTCTCTCCTGCATATGTGGCAACCAAAACGACATCTCCGCAGCAGGGAGTGACCTTTTATGTCTATAAAACGGTCGATAGTAATATCGATGAGGCTGGAGAAGAAGTGCAGCAGGCAGTTGAGGAGTTCATGGAGACTAAAGGGGAAGGGTACTCCCTAATTACGTTTTCCAATACGAGTGAGGAGATTACAAAACAATTTGATGATTTGCTAGGTGAGTTTCGAACTACCATTTTACTAGTGATGGGGGTACTGCTACTGTTTTTGGGTTTGCGCCAAGCGTTGATTTCATCGTTAACCGTTCCACTGACGTTTCTTTCTGCCTTCTTGTTTATGCAGATAACGGGAATGACGATTAATTTCATCTCCATGTTTGCATTCTTATTAGCCTTGGGTCTACTGGTTGATGACACAATTGTTGTGGTTTCTGCGATGACAACCTACTTTAAAACAGGAAAGTTTTCACCGCTTCAAACGGGATTGCTAGTGTGGAAAGACACAATTGTTCCAATCTGGTCTACAACGATCACGACAATTTGGTCTTTTTTGCCTCTGCTGATTACTTCAGGAATTATTGGAGAATTCATTAAACCTATCCCTGTTGTAGTCACCGTCACCATGTTGTCTTCGACTGCGATAGCCGTTCTGATTACGTTGCCCTTAATGATCGTACTATTGCGCCCATTTTTGCCAGGAAGGGTACAACGGCTACTACAATTATTAGTCTTCGTTGTTGCACTTACTGTTGTAATCGCACTATCAATAAAAAGTGTTCTGTTCCCAGTTATCTTACTGCTCTATTTTGGGTTTAGTTTTATCGTGTCACGAACGCATACCCAAGTTCATCAATTCCTCCAAATGAAATGGAAATCATCGATCTTTACAAAAACCCCGTGGCTTTCTCGCCTGATTAACCGTGGATTAATCGATGTGGAACCATTTGCTGATCAATATCGTGGTCTCATGCGTCGCATTCTGCGAAAGAAATCAAGTCGACGTAATGTCATTATTGCGGTGGTCGGTTATGCCATCTTTAGTTTTGCCTTACTACCACTTGGGTTTGTCAAAAACGAGTTCTTTCCGAAAACTGATCAAGACACATTAAACATTGAATTAAAACTCCCAGCGGGAACAACCATGGAGCGCACCGTTTCCGAGGGCGTTGCTGTTTTACAGCAACTGACTAATACGGCGGAGCTGGAATTCGTGACGGCAGAAATCGGTCGCTCAGGATCTAGTGGATTTGGTGGCTCATCCGAAGCAGGTGGGACTGTTTGGTACTCGCTTCGGTTAACAGACCATGAATCTCGCTCCTTATCATCAATTCGGATTGCGGAAGATTTACGAGCCGAATTTAAAGACTATACCAATGGAGAGATCTCCGTAATAGAAGCCTCCGGTGGCCCACCTGCAGGTGCGGATATTCAAATTCAACTTTCTGGTGATGACTTATCTGTATTAGAAACTCAAGCGCAAAAAGTAGTGGAGTATCTCGAAGAGCAGTCGGGCTTAACCAATGTCAAACAATCGATCCAGTCAGGAACAAGCAAAATCGTCTTTATTCCAGACCTTACCAAGCTTTCTGACTATGGAATCTCTATCGAGTCGATAGGATTTTCGTTACGCACATTTGCGAGTGGATTCACCTTGGATTCGGTAAACTTTGAAAAGGGAGAAACAGCCAAGAAAGACATCGTGTTCCGATTGGGAAAAGGAAATCTCGATGCTCAAGATTTAGGGCAACTCCGAGTGCCGTCGTCTACCGGGCAACTCATTCCATTAATGGAATTAGGAAGACTAGAAACTCGACCAAACCCAACCAGTATTGTACGTGATGACTTTAAACGCACGGTGACCATCAGTGCAGCAGCCAGACCAGGAACTTCCGTAATTGAAGAGAACAAAAAATTACTTAACTTCACATCATCTATTACATTGCCATCTGGCTACAGTTGGAAAACAGGTGGGGTAAATGAAGAAAATACGAAATCGATGCAGTCATTGCTGCAAGCAATGGTGATCTCTGCGATTTTAATTATGATCACGATGGTGCTTCAATTTGGCTCGTTTAGGCAAGCCGCTATTGTTCTTATTGTAATTCCTCTAGCAGTTTCCTCAGTGTTTTTAGTGTTTGCACTGACCGCTATTCCGCTCACATTCCCTGCGATGATCGGGGTTCTCTCCTTGTTTGGAATTGTGGTTACGAATTCAATGTTTATTGTCGACAAAATCAATCTTAACTTACGTGAGCACATGCCTTTTGAAGAAGCAATCGCAGATGCCGGAGCAAGTAGACTAGAGCCAATTATTTTGACGAAATTATGTACAGTATTTGGTCTGTTACCAATTACGATTGCAGATCCCTTATGGCGAGGGTTAGGTGGAGCAATTATTTCTGGATTACTTGTCGCTAGTACAATTATGTTGCTCTTTATTCCGGTGTTGTATTACTCCTGGATGAAACCTGCACCTCAAAAAACTCTTGCACTTAAAAAGACTTCCAGAAATCGGCGCACCACACTCCGGGTTTAATGAACAATAGAACCTGCATTCCTAGAAATATCCTCAAGGAAGTGGTATCCTACCTCGGTATCATTCATTCGGGTCCGATAACCCATTTGTACTGCAAAAGGAGAATGTATGCCCGCAATCCAATCAATGCACGCTCGTCAAATTCTTGACTCCCGTGGAAATCCGACAGTAGAGGTAGATCTCACGCTGACCGATGGATCGTTCGGTCGAGCAGCGGTTCCTTCTGGAGCAAGCACCGGTTCACGTGAGGCATTGGAATTACGTGACGGTGGAGCAGCCTGGCTTGGAAAAGGAGTAGTAACTGCAGTTTCAACAGTGAATACGACACTACTAGAGTCGTTGAAAGGAAAAGAATTCACTCAGCAAGAATTGGACACGACAATGATTGCACTAGATGGCACCGAAACCAAGTCAAAACTGGGAGCAAACGCAATTCTTGGGGTTTCAATGGCATTTTGTGTAGCCACTGCTGTGAGTAAAAAAGTACCTTTGTTTAAGTACTTAGGAGAATTATCCGGAAATACTGAATTTAAGTTACCCATGCCAATCCTAAATGTATTAAATGGAGGAGCGCATGCAAACTGGACGACAGACATTCAGGAATACATTCTCTTTCCCGTGAAGGAAGAGGCTTATCATGAACGCTTACGAAAGTCGGCTGAAGTATTCCATCACCTAGGCAAACTAATTGCCAAGAAAGGTTTATCTACAAACGTAGGGAATGAGGGAGGATATGCACCTTCATTATCTTCCAACGAAGAAGCGTTTGATCTCATGTTAGAGGCAGTCGCAAGTGCAGGATATACCATGGGTACCGATGGGGACTTCATGATGGGAATTGATGGTGCAGCCACCGAATTCTACTCGAATGGAGCGTATCAGCTTAAGCGCGACAGTGTAGTTAAATCTTCGGATGAAATGGTGGAATGGATGGTATCGCTTTCAAAACGATATCCAATTTTTTCGCTGGAAGATGCATTGGCGGAAGAGGACTGGGAAGGTTGGGCAAAACTGACCGCAGCAATTGGAGACACCGTTCAAATCGTTGGAGATGATTTGACAGTAACAAATCCAAAATATGTGAAGCAAGGACGTGATGGCAAAAACTGTAACGCAGTAATCATTAAGCTAAACCAAATCGGAACGGTCACAGAAACCCTCCAAGCAATGCAAATTGCTCGTGAAGCAGGATGGAAAAATATCGTTGCACATCGTAGTGGGGAAACGGAAGATGTCTTCATTGCACACCTCGCAGTGGGTGCAGGAGGACAACAAATTAAAACGGGAGCTCCCTCAAGAACAGATCGTACAGCCAAATATAATGAGTTGCTTCGAATTGAAGAACAACTCTAAGATGATCATTTCTTGATCAAGTTTTTCCGGGGAGAAATGCCTATGAAAACACAATCGGTAAAACCACTTGCAATTGTCGTGCTGGACGGATGGGGGTTAGGAGAACCTGGTGATTTTAATGGAGTGAGCATCGCCAATACACCCAATTTTGATCGGTTATCAAAAGAGTATCCATACACGCAGTTAAATGCGTCAGGAGAAGCAGTCGGATTACCCGATGGCCAGATCGGAAACTCCGAAGTGGGACATACTACGATTGGAGCTGGGTGTGTGAAATATCAAGATCTCGTTCGGATTAGTAAAGATGCACAAGAAGGGAAGTTGGGAGACAATCCTGCCCTTTCAAGTGCCTTTGACTATGTGAACACACATCAATCAACCCTCCATATAATGGGGCTTTTTTCACCTGGAGGCGTGCATGCTCATGAAGATCATTTCTTAGAAATCATTAATGCCGCTCTCAAACGGGGAGTCAAACAGATTCTCTTGCACCCATTTACGGATGGACGCGATGTCTCACGTACTAGTGCAAAAAATTCATTAGTCCGGCTAGAACAACATATTGATGGGATTGCAGAGGTACATATTGCGACCGTGATCGGACGGTACTATGCAATGGATCGTGATAACAACTGGGATCGAACGGACATGGCATTTCGAGCTATCTTTGAAGGTAAGGCGGCATTTGTGTATGACCATACACACCATCCTTCCCAGGAAATTGAAGAGTGGTATTCCAAAGAGATTTTTGACGAATTACTTGAACCTCAGGTGTTTTTAAAACCAGATGGCACACCGTATCAAGTCCTTGAACATGATGCAATCATTTTTACCAATTTCCGTTCTGATCGTGCCAAGCAGTTATCCAAAAAGATCACTCAAGTTCTCAAAGAGAAAAAGTTATCGTTAGTCACCATGACTCAGTATGATGCCGAGGTGGAATCCATTGTGGCGTATGCCCCAGAAAAAGTAGAAAGTACAATCGGCGCTGTGGTTGCAGCAGCAGGCAAGAAACAAGCTCACATTGCGGAAACCGAGAAGTTTCCTCATGTAACGTATTATGTGAATGGAGGGAAAACAGATCCGTATCCTGGTGAAGAGCACGTGTTAGTGCCAAGTCGAAAGGATATCAAAACCCATGATCAGGCACCGGAAATGAAAGCAAAGGAAATCTGTGATGAAGCAATCAAACGATTAGCGTCTGTTGATTTTTTGTTCATCAACTTTGCGAACCCGGACATGGTAGGGCACACTGCGAATCCGCAGGCAATTAAAGTTGCCATTGAAACTGTGGATGACCAACTTGGTAGATTAACGGATGCGGTGTTACAACAGGGTGGCGGACTTATTGTCATCGCTGATCATGGAAATGCAGAACGGATGTGGGATCCAACGACCCATGAACCACACACAGCGCATACGACCAATCCAGTTCCCTGTATATTTATTCATTCCATGAGGCATCCAACCTTACGATCCAATGGTGGATTAAAAGATATTGCGCCAACCGCCTTACAGCTGATGGGGCTTACAATTCCCCCATGTATGACTGGAGAGTCATTGATTGAGGAGTAAGATGATCAAATTCTTATTGTCTGATTTTTCCAGAGTTTTATTGTTTCCAATCGATGAAAACTACGCAGGTAGTCTCAATGAACTTCATGCAGCACGTTTACAGGAGGCCTCCTATACTTTTTTTGACACATTCAGTTTGAATAACCAGTTGTTAGACTGGATGGCACAAGCCAAGCTAACGCACCATCTCAAGATCGGAATGTTTACTAGTGAAACAATTCAGGAATATCCCGTACTACAACCTTTTTTGAATCCAGTATTTGATGTTGTCTTTTCAGCAAAGAAATTAGGTTTGTCGAAATCAGATCCCCAAGCGTATACAACGTTGTGTGCTCAGTTGAATATTCTCCCTAGTGAGACGATGTATATCGATGATGCAATTCCTAATGTCGCAGCCGCAACTACAGCCGGATTACACGCGGTTCAGTTTATGGCAACCGAATCAACAGTTGCACATGCAGAAGCACTACTAAATGGGTAATCAGATAGCTAGAGACCTACATATGGCTCAGAGTTCTTATTCATCGGTATTGCGACATTTCCAGACAGTGGATCCCATCTTGTACACAGCTGGAATGGAGATCACTCCAGTTCCTGCTTTTGGCAAGCGTTCTAACCTTTTTAAAGAACTCATTGATTCGATTATTTCCCAACAATTATCAATCAAAGTTGCGGATGTGATTTCTGCAAGGGTATATGCCTTGGTACCAGCAGGAGAGCTGACTCCAGAAGAGATCCTAGGGTTGTCAACGGAAGAACTTCGTGCTGTTGGTGTCTCGTATGCCAAGATACGCTATATGAAAGATTTAGCCGAAAAGGTTTCGTCCGGTGAACTAGATCTTGATCAACTAGACACGCTTTCAGATGACTTAATTATTGAAAAGCTTACGGTTGTCAAAGGAATTGGTCAATGGACTGCAGAAATGTTTTTGATGTTTGCGCTTGCACGGGAGGATGTGTTCTCGGTAGGCGACTTTGGATTACGCCGTGCTGTGCAAAAACTCTATCTGCTTCCCACTCCACCAACTAAAGACGAGTTGCTGGAAATGAGTGCAAAATGGGCTCCATATCGAACTTGGGCAGCTCGAATTCTCTGGAATAGTCTTGATACTTCTTCTTAGTCGTTGCAAACTGCTACTGTAATAGATAGAGATTTTTGCTACAACTAGCAGTAAAGATCATGACAACTTCTTGCCTGCATGCTTTAAGTTCAGTGGATGGTCGATATGCGGATCGGCTCGGTTTGCTGTCCTCAACTTGGTCGGAGTTCGCGTTAATCAAGAATCGACTCCGTGTTGAAGTGGACTATCTTTGCTTCTTATCTATAAATCATTTCATCCCAACGTTTTCATCAAGAGAATTAAAACTTCTTGAGGCAGTAGTTTTTAACTTTGACGACACTGCTGCATTGGAGATTAAGAAAATAGAGTCCCAAATTCATCACGACGTTAAGGCCGTAGAGTATTATCTGCGCTCTTATCTACAATTACATAAGATTCCGGGTTCTGAATGGATTCATATCGGTTTGACCAGTGAAGACACAAATTCTATTGCGTATGGCATCGCTTTTCGTCAAACAGTTACTGACATTTTAGTCCCTTCGATCAACGCGCTACTACGTACGTTGTGCGATTTTTCAGTACAGACAAAAGATATTGTGATGTTGGCGCGTACGCACGGTCAACCGGCTGTGCCTACCACCATTGGCAAAGAGGTGGTGGTGTTTGCTAAACGGTTAGCAGACGAGTGGGATAGATTGCTACAGCTTTCAATCGACGCAAAGTGCTCCGGAGCAGTTGGTACCTATGCTGCACAACTAGCTGCATTTCCAACGATGGACGTTATCAAAATGATGCAGGAATTCATTGGTACATTTGGATTACAACCCGTCGTTGTAACGACTCAAATTGTGCCCGCTGATTCCTATGTATTGCTATTCGATTCTCTTCGAAGGATCAATACAATTCTTATTTCTTTTAATCAAGATTGCTGGCGCTATTGTAGTGACGGCTATTTTGTTTTGCAGTCTAACGCTCAAGATGTAGGATCTTCAACGATGCCCCAAAAGGTAAACCCGATTGATTTTGAGCAAAGTGAAGGGAATCTTGGGATTGCCAACGCGCTATTTGGTCACTTTTCCTCCAAACTCCCCATATCACGACTGCAACGTGACCTCTCGGATAGCGTGGTAAAACGGCAATTTGGGACTGCATTTGGACACTGTCTATTAGGGTATCAATCAACGTTAAAAGGGTTGGGAATACTCACTCCAAATACAACATTACTCTCTTCGGAACTCGATGATCACTGGGAGATCATCACGGAAGGTATTCAAACAATCTTGCGTACAGCCGGAGACGAGAATGCATATGAAAAACTGAAGGCCTTATCACGAGGAAAACGTGTCACGAAAGAATCACTTACGGCGTTTATTGATTCTCTTTCTCTTCCAACATCAGTAAAAGATAAACTCCACGTGCTACGCCCAGAAACTTATGTCGGAATTGCCAGTTCACTAGTAACTCACACCGTATCCGAGATTGAATCAACTACAACCTAAAGGAGAAGGTATGCCAAAGTTCCGTCCGAATGCTGTAGCCTATTGTGGAGGAGCGTATGGAGATGAAGGAAAGGGAAGAATTGTCGACGAAGTCGTTGCTTCTTTCGTCCGTACCCATCAGGTAATCGTCTACCGAGATAATGGTGGGGCGAATGCAGGGCATACTGTTGAATTTAAGAACGGTGATCGAATTGCATTACATCAGCTCCCATCTGGCGTATTCCACGAAGGTGTTCACATCGTTTTAGGGAAAGGAATGGTTATTCACCCGCAGGATCTTTTGGCAGAAATTACGCAGGTTTCGACAGTTACTGGAGGGAGAATTCCTGCCACAATTCTAATTGATGAGCAAGCAGTCTTATCCTTAGATACCCATCGGACGATGGAAGGCATGCTCAAAAACTGGGAAGAAGGCGGAAAAGGATCTACTGGAAGAGGCATTGCGCCAGCATACGTTGATGTGATGTATCGTCACCCATTGCGAATGCGAGATTTGGTTCCCTTTAACCGAGAAAAAATAGAAAAGCATTATCGTCTCTATGAGGCATTTGTGAAGGGCTTGGGAGGCGATCTAGCAACCAGCGTTGTTCCATTACTAACTGGAAACAGTACCCAGTCAGTAGGATCGCTATCTACGTTTGTACATCGATTGGAAGAGCAATCACAACATCTAGCTCCGTTTGTGAAAGGACTATCTGGCTTTTTAAGTACATCCTGGAAGGATGAAAAGGTTGCCTGGGTTTTTGAGAAAGCACAGGCAATTGGTTTAGATATACGATGGGGTGTCTATCCAGACGTTACCGCTTCTGATTGTACGTTTGATGGAATCTATTCTGCGAGTGAAGGAATCATTGATCCTCTCGAAATTGGAATTCGAGCAGCAGTATTAAAAGGGACGTATATGTCTAGCGTGGGAACGCGACAACTACCGACCACAATGGAACCTGAACTTGCCGATAAAATCCGAGAGGATGCGCACGAGTATGGAGCGACAACCCGACGACCTCGAGGTATTGCGCATTTGGACATCCCTGCTTTGCGTTTCTTCTCGCAGGTTGGAAGGTGTACGCATCTCGTGTTAACGCACATGGATATTGTGTACCCTTCAACACCAATTTCGGTGTGCGTTGGATACACCCAGAATGGAAAACGAGTGCCATATCGTCCCGATCAAATATACCTTAACTCGATTCAGCCAGAGTATGTTATGATGGAGTCCTGGGATAGTAAAGAAATTGCAAGTGCAAAAACTGCTAAGAAGTTGCCTTCTGCCGCTACAGAATTCATATCTTTTCTTGAAACACAAATTGGATTACCAGTTGATCTTATTACAACGGGGCCACGCAGAGATCAAAGCCTGTCACTTCGAAAATCTAACTCTAGGAAGTAGATTTAGTTGGTTTTTTTGGAGTAGATTGCTTTTTAAGAAACAGCCCTAATCCTACCAGAAGCGCTGGGCCGGATAGTAAAAAGAATAGTTGTATTGGAAGATTTAGTGTTCCATCCGCAAGCAGTGATTTCACAAATTCAAATCCTACATAGGCAAGATAGAGTTGGATGCAGTTGCGCACCGTGTAACCAAGCCAAGTTACAAAAACGTATGAGCGGAAGGGGATTTTTAATACTCCACAAGCCAAAGAGACTACACCGGTAGGAGCTAGCGGAAATGCCCGTAAGGCAAAGATGAGAAGCTCATCTTGAATATGCTCTGAGAACTGGGTTCCGAGCTTTTCTAGGTCTCCTGGATGGATGCCGATCACGTTACCCCAACGCGAGATAACAAGATCTTCTACTTTATCAGCGAAGATGTAATAAATAACCGCTGCCAGTGTTTTTGCCCAACCAGCAATTGCAGCTAACACAACGAGGTAAAGTAAGGGATACAGGCTATTTGAAAGCTGTGAGCCAACCACTGTTGTAACCACCGCAGACGGAAGTGGAGCAATGATTTCTTCCAGAAATGAACCAAGAAAAATAAATACAGGTAAGGGAACGAAAGAAGACAATTGTGAAAAAAGATCAAAAACAACAATGAGTGCGTCTTGCATGATAGGACATAAGTATACCAGAGAAGAAGTAGTATCTCTGCTAGACCCTATATTGGATCATGATTGTGTGATCTTTCTACTTTCTTACACTGGTGTCACATCGATTAGAAGGTAATCGAGCTAAGATTTCTATTACTATGGAACAACTATTAACACCACCTCAATCCAGTACAGTTTTCCCTACCGTGACCTTGAGCAGTTATCAAGATCTTTCATCACAGCCCATCGTTGTATTTTCCCATCTCCGCTGGAACTCTGTTACACAGCGACCGCAGCATTTGCTCAAAAGACTATCTGCGCATCATCCGATCCTCTTTGTCGAAGAGCCCATTGATCATGATGCAAAGGAAAAGGGAACTGCAAAAATCGAGCAAGTAGAAGAAAACATTACTCTACTTCAGCCTCGTATTAGCTGGGAGAATATGTCGCAAGAATTAGTCCCAATTTTAGAAGAGCAATTTCTAGAAATGGGTATTTCTGATCCCATTTTGTGGTTTTACTCCCCAATGTTTATCGATGTCGCTGACTCTCTATCTTATAGCAAAATAGTCTATGACTGTATGGATGAGTTATCTGCTTTCCTCGGTGCCCCACAATCTCTGCTTTCAAAAGAAGAAAAATTATTACAACTTTCCGATGTAGTCTTTACTGGCGGAAAATCTCTCTACGAATCAAAACGGCAACGACACGCTAACGTGCACTGTTTCCCCAGTTCCGTTGATGAAAAACATTTCAAAAAAGTATTCAAATCCTCCACTCCAATTCCAGCAGATATCTCCACAATTAAACCACCTGTTGTTGGGTTCTATGGGGTCGTGGACGAACGTTTAGACCTTGATCTGATTGATCAGATTGCACTCAAACGCCCAGAAGTTTCGTTTGTCATCATTGGGCCAGTGGTAAAAATTAATCCCGCATCATTGCCCGTACGGAAAAACATTCACTATCTTGGGAAGAAGGAGTACGCAGAGTTACCATCGTACTTAAAAGCCTTCGATATTGCGATGATGCCGTTTGCCTTAAATGACGCAACGCGCTTTATCAGTCCAACCAAAACATTAGAGTTTATGGCGGCAAAAAAACCAATTATCTCGACAGCAATCTATGATGTGGTTCGAGACTATCGTGACGTAGTGAGTATCGTTTCTACAGTGGAGGCTTTCTCCAACGCAATCACTGCATATCTGGAAGAGACAGAATCGCAGTGTAGCAATCGAGAACGAAAGCAGGAGGCTGTGATTGCAAAAACCTCTTGGGATCGCACAGCATCTGCGATGCGGGATTTAATCTCGGTAGAATCCATTGCAACGAAGTCCTATGTAGCCCCAGCGTTGTCTTATACAACGTAATCCCTCTCAATGGCGAGACTACTTGGTATACACACCGGTGACGGTAAAAGGAGTATCATGGCAAAATTACCACAAATCGTCTGTATAGGCGCAGGAATTTCTGGTTCAACATTAGCGGAACGGTACGCATCAATTGGGAAGCAGGTTCTCGTTATTGAGAAGCGCGACCATATCGGTGGAAACTGTTTCGACTATCATAATGAAGATGGTATTCTTGTTTCAAAATACGGTGCTCATCTTTTTCACACCAACGATGAAGAAGTGTGGGAGTATGTCCAGCGATTCTCCGAGTGGTTTAAGTATGAACATAAAGTGCTGGCAAAAGTCGATGATCAGTTGGTTCCCATCCCAGTAAATATTACAACCGTCAATAAACTTTTTGGACTTTCTATTCAGTCAGAATCAGAAATGGATTCTTGGCTAAAGAAAAATCAAATTCATAACGATCATCCCAAGAACGGCAAAGAGGCTGCGCTCGCAAGAGTTGGAGAAGTCTTGTATGAAAAAATGTTTAAGCACTATACCAAAAAACAGTGGGACAAGTTTCCTGAGGAGCTAGATGCATCCGTACTTCAGCGCATACCAGTACGCAATAATTTTGACGATCGCTATTTCTCCGACACCTACCAGTTTTTACCTAAACAGGGGTATACAAAGCTCTTCGAAAAAATGCTCGATCATCCAAACATCGAAGTGCGTTTAAACACGGATTTCTTTGATGTAAAGGATTCTTTAGGAGAGGTAGAAAAGATTTTCTATACCGGACCCATTGATCGCTATTTTGATTTCAAGTTCTCCTTAGAAGAAAAACTGGAATATCGTTCCATCAATTTTGTTTCTGAGACGCATGATGTAGATTTTTATCAAGAAAACTCGGTTATTAACTATCCAGGTCCCGAGATTCCTTACACTCGAATCGTGGAGTACAAACATATCACCGGACAGGTGGTACCCAATAAGACAACGATTGTGAAGGAATATACCGTGGATGATGGAGAACCCTATTATCCAGTCCCCAATGAACGCAACCAGGCTATATATGAAAAATACCGCAAAGAAACGGAGAAGTTAACGAATGTGTTCTTCGTTGGTAGACTGGCAAATTATAAGTACTTCAACATGGATCAAGCATTCAAAAGCGCGCTGGAAATGTTCAATTCTTTACAGGAGAAGGCTGACGGAGCATCTATGAGTTCTGATACGGCGCAGCAACGTTCTTCTCAAGCATGATCTCTGGTTTCGACAACCCTACGTATGAATAGATAGTGAAAGATCGCTTGCTGTATGTCAAAACTTACCACTCCTTTTCAATCTTTTATGATGGCAGGTTTTGAATGCACGTATGCGAAAGCAGAGAAAGGGCGCCGTTTTGATTTGCTTGCTGCCAGTAAACACGATGACTATTGTCAAACCGATTATCAACTGATCAAGGAACAAGGAATCACGACTGTGCGGGAAGGGTTGTCTTGGTCCCAAATAGACAAAGGAAATGGACAGTATGATTTTTCCAGATTCCTTCCCATGCTTCAGACTGCAAAAGAGCAAGGCATTGAGCAGCTGTGGGATCTCAATCATTTTGACTTCCCTGAATTCCTAGATCCGTTTACCGATGACTTCGCTATAGCCTATGCACACTATGCAAAAGAGTGCGTACGAGTCCTTCGTAACTATTCTGACCGTCAATTATTTGTTTCTCCACTCAATGAACCATCGTTCTTTTCTTGGATGAGCGATAGAGGATTGTGGGCACCGTATGGGAAAAATCGGGGACCTGAATTTAAGCGTCAATTGGTGAAAGCAGCAATCGCCGCGATGAATGCATGCTGGGAAGTCGATTCAACTATCGCGTTTTTGCACCCTGACCCCTACATGTATCGGACTCCCATGCACAAAAAAAGTTTGGCAGAAAAAGAATTCTGTGATGACTTTAATACCAATGTTCGATTCGAATCTTGGGACTTATTAAGTGGGAAACGTGATCCTCAGTATGGAGGGGATCCAAAGTACCTTCAATATATTGGAATGAATTACTATTTCTACAATCAACAGATGGTAGGCATTGATGATCAGAAGAGGTATGCGTTTCGCTCGTTGTCCTTAACGCATAAGCGACGACTTCCGTTATCCACAATCGTTACCCAGCTACGGGAACGGTATGATGCTCAAATATTGATCACAGAAACTGGAAGCTACCGAAAGCGACGTGTAACCTGGTGGACCTATATTCTCAGTGAGGTTCGTGCATGCTTAGATGCTGGAATTCCGATTCTGGGAGTGTGTTCCTATCCTACCCTGGATATCATCAAAGGGGCTGGCTTCATCGTCCCACAATCGGGCTTATGGGACTTTGATTGTAATGATAAAACCTGTCAACGGTTTCCCCATGAAGATGCTTTGCAGATTATTCGAGAGTTTATCGATACCCAGCCGGTTGTTGCAAATCGGGCGGTTGTTTAAGCCAGACGACGTTGTTGCTCTTGACCGATGGCATGCTTTTTCTGTACTCCTTGCATCCGATTCTGTTGATCAATCCGACGAGGTTGTGGTAAGGGAAGCGTTGTACTTCGTGACAATACACTAGAGCAGTACTCGCTCACTTTTTGCAGAGAGTGTTGTGCGTATACCAGTCTCCACTCACCGTCTTTCCCATTACGTTGTTGTCGAATTTCGACCAATGCGTCTCCAAGGACAATCATATCGGAGTGACCATGTTCTTGATCAGAATTTGCAGGGTAGGGGATTCCCAAAACAATCGGCTTTTCCAACAACGATCTAGATGTGGCCCAGGTCACGCGCTGCTTCATGTGTTCATCTTTTAGAAAGGAGACAAAAATCCACAAAAATAAATTCGGTTGCAATTGCACCACTTTTGCTCCTTCGTTGCCCCACTCGGACCCATCTTCAAATGGGCGATTATGAAATTCGATCTCATCCTGATTGATAACTAACACGGGCGGTTCCCATTTTCCTTTTTTTGTATGCACGGCGCGTTTGATCATGTATACGTCACCAAACCCCATGCGGTCTCCCGTTCGGTAGCCTGAAAAAAGTACAACTTCGTAGCGTTTGCCATCAAGTTCAACGATAGACGTTCCTGCATCATAGACACCAGAAACCTCATAACCCCATTTCTTTAATAAAGCTTTATCTACTAGGGGCCGTTTGCTACGGGTGAAATGTACTCCATCGGATGAATACCCTCGGTACACCACGCATTCAGTATCGGAAGCAAAACACTCACTCTGAACGTCCATAATGAATAAGTCTTTTCCATTCTTTAATGGATGACGCAGTACCGCAGGCGCACACACACGGTCTCCAGGGAGATCAATGGAAACTGTCCCGATAAAATCCCATTCTTTACTATCTAAAGTATTTGCTTCAAACATTCCCATTTCCCAACGTTGCTGGTCCGACCGTCCCCAGGAAACATACATCCGGAATCTGCCGTCAGCTAACTGCAGAACATTGGGATCTTTTGTCTCACGTGCTTTTTCATTCCCTTCAATCTTTTCCCCACCAATCATCAACTGTAAGGCTGTTTCAGTGTAGCCACGATCAAACAAATCGGCATGAAGAATTGAATCTAGTCGTCGAGGGATGAACGGTTGGGTGGAAATTGTGGATTCTTGTGACATAGATATTTTGCACTAGGATGAATTGGGTAGTAGGTATAGCAAACATCGACGTGATGAATAGGGGTAGATTATTAGAAGTCGTAGAAATCATTCTTACATAGTATCTAGATATATCTTGGATCTGGGACTTAGCGATATTGTGCCCTTTGGGTTATTATTATCGGTTCCTAAAGTTATTCCTTTCCTTTGGGTAATTTGTGAGAATATGGAAAGAATTCTATATGGACTGGAAAAATGCAAAGTTGTGTATTTTCGCTGGTAAGAATGTAAGGAAATCTTGACTTGCAATCGGAATTTATTGTCTGTTACCTTAGACACTAAGGAGAAACTCTATGAAATACAGGATAGTCGCTATCATCGCCTTCGGGCTCTTCTTAGCAGGATGCTCACGAGGGCAAACACCCCCAGTACAACCCGAGGCATCTCCGAATGAAGTATCAATGCCAGAGGATTCTATGAGTCCAACCGTTCCAGCGATGCAAATCAAACCGTCGGAAGAGGAACTTTCAATGTAACCAGGAAGAATCGACCCACAGAGATGGCCTTGAACTCTAGGCTCCATCTTCCTACACTAGAAAGGTGAGCTCATTTACGCAGTTATCAGACCCCAAAGTATGTATTGTTTTTGCGTACGCACCTGCGGGCTTAGGACATCTTCGTGTCAGCTTTGCTCTTCGGCAAGGATTACCTGATTCAGTTGATCCACTATTACTGCCTGATCGTACGGGGTCGGTAAGTTTCTTACATCGACTAACGAGCACAACTACCATTGGGAAGAAAATTTTAGAGTGGTCTCAGTATGGTGTTGGAGAAGATCTTTTTACCAAGCTGTATCGGAAGATGTTGCGATCGGATGCAAAGGAGCTCGAAGAAAAGCTTTTTGAGATTTATAAGCAGCGGGTAACAGTTCCGACGACGCTCCTTATTGTGTGTACGCATTTTGGAATTGCGCATCAAGTGTCGGTGATTAAGAACAGATTGGAGAAACGTGCAGGAGTAAAGATCCTGTTAGTCGTTCAAGTGACGGACGATAGTCCCCAGAAAATGTGGTACGTTCCCAACGCTGATAGAATCTTTGTCCCGAGTCTGCAAACAAAGAAAGCACTGCGGTTGTACGCAAAAGGGGAACGACTAGCAGATTCCAAACTATCGGTAATTCCGTATCCGATTAGTCCCACGCTTTGTGAAGCCTTATTACCCGCTGCCTGGAAACATAAGCTCTCCCAATTCGACGATCAAGATGATACACCGATAACCATCTCTGTCCCGATTTCAGGTGCTGGAGTTGGTACCAGCTTTGCTACTGCAATCATGAAATACCTACATAAAACATCGAAGCGCTATCGTTTCCAAGTTGTCGGAAAGAGGACTTGGTACACGGAGTTATTTTTAAAGTCCTTAGAGTCTAGAGATTACGTGAATGTGTATTCTTCGCATTCTGACCGACAGATAGTCGAGCAGTACGAACTGTCGTTTCAAGAAGCAATATTGTCTTTTGAAATCACAAAGCCCTCGGAACAAGCGTTTAAGTGTTTGCTGTCTCCACGTCAGCTCGGGGGAGTGATTCTGCTATTTACAGAGCCGGTTGGGAGACAAGAATATGACAATTTGGATTTCCTGCGTCGTCACGAACTGATTCCTACAGAACTTGAACAGTCTATGCTCTGGGAGGCATCGCAAAAAGATTGGAAAAGCTCACAACCAGCGGTCACTGATCTTCTCGAACGATCTAATCAATGGAGGGGAATGAAGTTACCCCTCGATCCCCAAGCAGCAAGCACTTTTATTTCTTGGGGGTACCGACAAGGGATTTGGAAACGAATGCTCAAAGCTACTCCATGTATCGATCCAAACCAGGAATGTCAGGAAATTGGTGATACTGGTGTGTCGCTATTTTGGGAGCAAATAGAAAAGCAACTCTAATCTACACATTCCTTTGGTACAATACTCCCTCATGAATCCAATCTTTAAAATCCTCTCCTTTACTAAGCACTTATGGAAACTTTACGTTTTTATGGGTGTGTTTGTGATTGCAACATCGATGCTTTCGTTAGTATCGCCGCTACTCTCCAAACAAATCGTCGATACTATCGTGGCTCATTTTAGTGGGAACGCACAAAACATCACCAGAATTGTGTGGATCTTAGGTGCAATCCTACTTGCCGACATTACCAGCACGCTGCTTACCGCATACGGACAATGGGTAGGAGATCAGTTAGGCGAAAAGCTTCAAACGCATCTGAGTTCTTCGTTCTACAAGCATGTTCTCTCATTACACATTGGGTATTTTGATAATGAGATAACGGGAAAAATCACGAATAAAATGACACGGGGGATCGCCAGCATTACTGATTTTATTCAGAACATGCTCAATAACTTCTTACCCTTTTTCTTGACTGCATTTGTTACCATCCTGTTACTTGCGCGTTATTCCTTGATTATTGCTGTCTTTTTGGCAGTATTGTTCCCACTCTATATTGTGATTTCGCATCAGTCCACGAAAGTCTGGGGAATGTTTGCGGAGAAAGAAAACAAGATCCGTGACCAAGCATTCGGACGAGTGTCGGAAAGTCTCACTGGTATCCGTGTTGTTAAAGCGTTTGTAGGAATCTCTCAGGAAATCGAATCTTTCATTCAAGCCCGTACGGAAATACAAAAACTAGCCAAAGAGAAAACTCGTATTTGGCATTGGTATGATTTTGTTCGACGAATCACCTTAAACATCATTTTGTTTGCTATCTTTGCCTACATTGTCTATTGGACGTTTAATGGTCGATTCACCATTGGTGAGATGACCCTCCTAATACAGTTAGTCAATCAAGCGCGTTTTCCTTTATTTGCAATGTCCTTTATTTTGGGTCAGATTCAACAAGCGTCCAGCGGTTCAAAAGATTTCTTTGATGTCTTGGCAACCTCAACAAAGATTACCGATGCAAAGGACGCTTCCACACTAGAATGGAAGTCTGGATATGACAAGAAGGATACTCTGATTGAATTTAAGGATGTCTCCTTTAGTTATGACGATGACAAGAAAGTGTTAAACGGGATCAACTTCCATATTCGTCCTAAGGCAAAGTTTGCACTTGTGGGAGAATCAGGACAAGGAAAATCAACAATCGTCAATTTATTACTACGCTTTTATGAGCCGCAAGCAGGGCAAATCACGATCAATGGTCAAGATATTTCTACGGTGACTCAACACTCCTTGCATCAAAGTATCGCAGTGGTGTTTCAAGAATCTCTACTATTCTCCGGAACGATTATTGAAAATATTCGCTACAGCAAGCCAGGTGCAACACGAAAAGAAGTGGTTGCCGCTGCAAAAGCTGCAAATGCTCATGAGTTCATTGAACAGCTCACCGAAGGGTACGATAGTGTCGTAGGAGAACGGGGAGTGAAACTATCGGGAGGTCAGAAACAACGGATCGCCATTGCGCGTGCGATGCTTGCCGATAGTCCGATCATCATCTTGGATGAAGCCACAAGTGCTCTGGATAGTAAATCTGAGCTTCTGGTTCAAGAGGGATTAGAACGCTTACTCAAAGGA